>SUVY01000090.1 GCA_015061775.1 Lentisphaerota bacterium
TGAAAGGGTGAGAGGGGCGCGGGGAGAGAGGGAAAACTTCTTTTCTCGCGAAAAGAAGTTTTCCCGCTTTCCCCGCATCATCTCCCCATATCGGGAACAAAGCTTTAATATAATCCTCAGGCGGGATTTTTCAAGCTGAGTGCAGGCATACAAGCTGTTTGCCGCGATAACGGTACAACTTGTATCTTTTTTTGATGACCTGTGCCGTCGGGCAGAAGATGGATTTTTTTGCCGTTCATTACGCTGATTTTTTTATGCAAGCTCAAAAAAATATGATAATTGTTCGGTGTGTTACTTGTATTTGCCAAAAAAATGTGGTATAATATCATGTGTCGAAGCCGTGAAAACTTAATAAATACAAGTATGGAGGGACATAATATGAATACAAGAAGATTTTTCCCGGTTTTCCATTCAGTCTGCGTAAAGTTCACTCTCATTGAACTGCTGGTAGTTATCGCCATCATCGCCATACTTGCGGCTATTTTGATGCCCGCTCTGTCGAGTGCGCGTCTGCGCGCTCAGGGAACGGGGTGCCAGAATAACCTCAAATCAGTTGCGCTCGCAATGGCTCACTACACCGATGACAGCAATGGAGTCTTTATGCGTCACCGCTGTCCTTCCAAGACGGGGTCGTCTGGGCTCAAGTGGTGGACGCGCGCCGATGCTATCGAGGGACTTATCGGCAAAAGGTATCTCAAATGGTACACCCGCAAGGACGGAAGTCACTACTGCGCTGAACTGCGCTGCCCCGCTGATGCGGAAGTTTATCAGTCCGATGGAGGTGCACTTGTTCCGACCAGCTTCGGATACAACGAGCTCATGTCCGGATTTCAGGTGGCGAAAATACGTTATCCCTCCAAGAGTGCGCTCTTTATGGATACTGATATAAGTCCGCTTACCACCAACAACACCGTTTACTCCGTGCTGGGCAACGAAAGGGCCGACGACCATCCGCTGATCTTTGCCGGAGCCGAACGTCACAACGGAAGGCTGAGTGTCGCCTATATCGACGGTCACGTGGGAGTAAGACGCATCGAGACGCTTGCGGATGTTCCTTTTTATAACAAATATAAAGCCAATGCTACCGCCGAGGATTGCATCTTCTGGGGACGCAGGGAGGGCGAAAAGTGAAAAAGTTCTTTGTTGTTTGTCTTGCTCTCGCCATCGGATGCGCCGGAGCCTTCGATTACTCAAAATGGAAATGCAACGGTCTTGATATCTCTGAGTACAAAGACGGAGTCCTGCACCTTGCCCAGACTTCCAACGCGGGCAAAGGCGGCTCGCTCGACTACCGTTTCAGCAAGCCTGAGATCCGCAAACTTGTCGGCAAACAGCTGGTGTTTTCAGCCGCCATCGAGCAGCTTGCATCCCAGCGCGCAGAGGCGGCGGGAATAGCCATATACGGCAGATTGAAGAGCGGTAAGATCTTTTCCAAAAGCTGTTATCTCCCCTATGCCGGAAAGCGTGAGCCCGCTCAGCTTATGGTGTATTTTGATGTTCCGGAAGACATATACACGCTCTATGCGCGTTTTGACGCTCCGCGCAAGCGCATGGGAACAGCCGACGTACTTTTCCGCGATATAAAGATGGAGACCAAACCCGCGGGCACTGAGAGCTGGTCATGCGGAACAGGAACCTTCTTTTGCGTCGGCAAAAAGCCCGTATTCTGGAGATGGAAAACTACTCCCGGTCTGAAAGCCGTGCTCAAAAAAGATACCTTCCACCTCGACGGAAAGGGTACTCTCTTCATCCGCTGTTACGATCGGAAACCCTATATGCTCAACGGTTCGACTCCGGATTTCGGACGCATGACCTTCAGGGTCAGCACGACTGCTCCCGTCACCGTTGATATCACAAGTTACGGTAAGAAAAACGAAACGGTGAAACTTGATAATATAGTAAGAGCAAAAAGCGGCAGAATAAATCCGATCAATATTCCTCTATCTCGCTTTGCCTGTTTCCACGACCTTGAGAAGCTCGAGGAAATCAGCTTCACCGTCGATGGAAAACAATCCATACGCGCGGTGTGTCTTGCCGACCTCGATATGGCTCAGGAGAGCCGCAACATCATGTTCGACCCCAGCTTCGAGAAATCCGGGAAACCGGAGTCCAACTATATGCTCTGGGGAGAGTATCTCAGCGAAAAACTGGCGGATAAGGTCGAGTTTTCCACTGCCGAAAAATTCCACGGCAAGCGCAGCGTCAGGATTTCTCCGCAGGGATTCATCACCCTTCAGGCGGTGGACTCCAACGGTATCAGCGCGGTGTTCTCTCTCTACGCCAAAGGAAAAGGCAAATTCGGAGTGCAGCTTCAGCAGCAGTCGAGCAAACTCCACGGTCCCATCGCCTTCTATTCCTGGAAAAAAGAGTTCGACGCTCAGGATAAGTGGAGCCGTTTTGAATTCGTCTCTCCGAACAAGCTCAAGAAGTTCGCCGGACGGCAGCTCTATATCGTGACCATCCGCAATTTGAGCTCTTCTCCGCTCTTTATCGACGCCGTGCAGCTCGAACAGAACGTGGTGCGCGCAGGTGTATTCAAGGAAGTCCGTTCGACAGCTTTCTCAACCTGGCTGAATACAGTGCTGCCGCTTGAGCCGGTCCCTGAGCCGGAAAAACTTCCGGCAAACCCCTCGGAGGGAAAGGTGAAAGTCACCGCGATCAACCCCGATGCGCGCAGTTACTCATCCGTTCCGGTGCGCGGAGCGGTCACTTTCGGCAAGGGAGAGTTCTTCGATGCCAGATGTCTTGAGCTCGTTGACTCTTCCGGAAAACGAATTCCTGCACAGTTCACCGTGCTCGCCCGCCGCCATGTGGATAAGAGCATCATCTCGGTCGCGGTGGATTTCGCGTCTCCCCTCAAAGCCAATGAGCGCAAAGAGTTCTTCGTCAGGTACGGAAAGACTCCCGTTGCACAGCAGGGAAAAAACATCGCTGTCCGCAAGGGTGATGATATAGTTATCGACACTGGAAAGCTCTCGCTCACGCTCACTCCGCGCGGCAATTCCTTTATTTCCGGATGCGATGCCTTCTGCGCCGTGCGCGACGTGGACGGCAGCATACTCCGCTCAAAGGCGGATATCGTGCGCATCGAGGAAAACGGTCCGGAACGTGCCACCGTGTTCCTGCGCGGAACCGCCAAGCTCGCCTGGGAGCTGCGTCTCACCTTCTTCAGAAACCAGCCCTATATGGCAGTCAATTACTCCTTTGAAAACAACTTCAAAAAAGGAGACAACTTCAGCCGCACCGTGCGGGCGATATACGTCGAACTGCCCGGAGGCAAGGCTTTCAGCTTCGACCGCTTCTCCGGAAACGGCAACGCCCTCTTCGTTCAGCGGCACACCAGAAGCGGTCTCTTCAAGTGGAACGCCTACACCCGCATCAACGGCAAAACCGACTCCATCGACCACCTGAAGCTCAGCGGTTCGGGCAGGGCGGGTAAAGCCGCGTTCAGCATCATGGATTTTGCTGAGCTTGCTCCGAGAGCGGTGGAGTTCTGCGACGGAAAAGTCCGTCTCTTCCACTATCCTGCCGAGGGAGCTGCTCTGCTGGATATGCCTCTGGGATTTTCCTCCACCATGCAGTTCAACTACGCCTTTGACTCTGCGGATGTTCCGGCGTCTCAGAACGCCATACTCTACACCGACCCCGCCCACACATTGAAGAGCGATGTGTTCGACCTGCACCTGAGCCGCGAGGAGATGTTCAAGCTCTATCCCAAAACCGCTGCCGACCTCGAAAAGCTGTTCGACGCCGTGGGCAAAGAGACCACCGCAACGGCGTTTTACGGCCTCGGAGACTACGGAGACTGGGGCAGCCGCAACTACGTTGCCAACCACGAGACTACCGGAGTGCGCAGCCTCTGGACACGCTATCTTGTTTCCGGAGAGGTCAGCGACTTCAAAAATGCCTGCGCCCACGCCATGCATCAGCGCGACGTCGATCAGATGCATGTGCGTTACGGAACAAGCGGATGCCACACCCATCACGGTTTCGGCCATCAGAGTTACAGCTTCCACACCGGACACTTCTGGCTCAACGGAATCGTCAGCCACTATCTGCTCACCGGAGACCGCCGCAGCTATGACGCCTCCGTGAGTGCGATGGCTGCGCTCATCGAGAAATCCGGACTCAAATATCCGCGCGGAAGAGAGCGTCACCGTATGCTCATCCATCTGGCTGAGGTTTACAGCTTCACCGGTATTCCGGTCATCAGAACGGCGTTTGAGCGTCAGTACAACAACGGCGGCGAGTCCGATGGCGAAGGCTATTACGGAGCTATCTCCTACGAAGCTCTCGAAAAGCTCTACGATGCCACCGGAGATAAAAAATATCTCGACCGCCTCAGCCGCGAGGTGAGAGAGTTTGAGAAGCGCAACCGCGTCGATTTCAAGCCCATGCCCGAAGACCGCGGCAAACAGACCACCCAGGGAGGAACTGCTGACTCCGGACGCGGAATTATGTCCGTTTATAGCGGAAGCCGTGCCGCGCTGCGTTACAATGACCCTGCGCTCATCAACTATCTCAACTCCGGAAACTCCTACGACCCCGTGATGAACCGGCAGCTCGACCCGCGGGCGCGCATGGCAAATCAGGCGTGGATATACGGAGTTGCCGCTGCGATGAAGCACTTCGGATTGAAGGAGAACGCCGCACTTCCGGACTCCTACCACTTCATTGACCGTCTTGTCGGATTGCAGAGGTTGTTCAACAACTATGTTCCGTTCGTATTCGAGGCGGTTCCTGAGTCGGACGGCTGTGTCCGGCTCGACCTCTACCGCTACCGGATGTTCCGCTACTGGAACAAGAAGCTCACCGGAGACTATATCTACTGCAAAGTCTTCAGCAGCAATGGAAAACTTCTGCTTGACACCGCGTTGAACTCCAACGTGACCAACGAACACAAGCGTGTCACTGTCAAGTCTCCGGACGGAAAGCCCCTGCGCGTCGAGCTCGTGTTCGATCAGGACAGCTGGGGAAGTGTCTCCAGTCCCGGAAAACTGCGTCTCTCCTCGAAGCGCACCTTCGGAGCCCGCAATAATGCACTTGCGGTGATCTATCTCAAAGCTCCGGCGTCAGGACGTCTTGAGTTCGACTGGACATGGGCGTGGAAAAACAATATCTCCGCCGGAGAGATTTTCAGCGCGTATTTCGAGACTCCGGATGGAAAACCTGTCGCCCGCAACGTGTATGTCATTCCGGATGATATGCCCTCTGGAGACGTGAACAAATACACCCTCAAGGTGGATATTCCAGCGCAGTACCGCGGCAAGACGCTCCGTCTCTATCTCAGCGCTCCCAAGTGGATGTCCTTCGAGCTGCGCGGTCTCGATTACCCCTGGCTCGGAAACCGTGCCTCCGATATCGAATGACACGGATGCTGAATATTTTTAGTAAAATCTTGAAAAAACGCTTGCAAATGCATAAAACTGTGGTATATTAAAGGACATGACGACAAGCGAGTGTAGCTCAGCTGGTAGAGCATCACGTTGCCAACGTGATTGTCGCCGGTTCGAATCCGGTCACTCGCTCCATTTTTTGAACATAGTGGAGTTACAGTCGTTGTGGATTTAATGCGAGTGTAGCTCAGTTGGTAGAGCATCACGTTGCCAACGTGATTGTCGCCGGTTCGAATCCGGTCACTCGCTCCATTTTTTTGTTCAGATCAGGCCGAAGTGGCGAAATGGCAGACGCGCTAGACTCAAAATCTGGTTCCCTCCGGGAGTGTGGGTTCAAGTCCCACCTTCGGTACCATTTTTTTGCCCGAATTCCGGGCAAAAAAACATGAAGCCTGAAAAGGCTTCGCTTCATGGCACGCAGTGCCGCTTCATGCAGCGTAAGCTGCGCTTCATATTTTGCGGTTACACCGCAAAATGCTTCATAAAGACTCGCCTTTTCAGATGAAGCAGCTCCATTTTATTCCGCTATGAAGCATTTTCCGTTTCACTCCAAATATGAAGCATTCGCTTCGCTCATATTAGTAGAGAATAAAAAACATGAAGCCTGAAAAGGCTTTGCTTCATGGCACGCAGTGCCGCTTCATGCAGCGTAAGCTGCGCTTCATATTTTGCGGTTGCACCGCAAAATGCTTCATACGCCGACAGGCGTGCTAAAAACAACCCCGTCTTCTCAAGCCAAGCACGTTCTATGCCCGCGCGAGAAAAACCGCCCGCCTTTACTAGGAATACTAAGAATACTAAGAATACTAGGAATACTAGGATTTGCCGGGGCGGGTATGTTGCACGCGGTTGGTCGCGGCGCAGCTCAGGTTTTGGGTATGTGGTACGCTGTTGCTTACACCTGAACCGGTACGGCAAAGAATACCGCGAACACTAAGAGTTCTTGCAAACGACTGTTTTAGAGAATAGTATTCCTAGTATTCCTAGTATTCCTAGAACACACCGCGTTTATTCAACACCGCAAACACTCCGCGTGCCACATCGAGAGGTTTGTCCCGGCACGCGAGCCAAGGTGGGGCGTCTGCTGACCACCCGCG
>SUVY01000091.1 GCA_015061775.1 Lentisphaerota bacterium
ATGAATTTGATGAAAATGATGTACATGATGTGAAGTTATTGTGTAAGACATTTCATATCGAAATTCCAAATGAGTATAGATAACTGTAAATTTTAATTTGTCGGAGAATTGCGAGCTAAAATTTGCGAGGCTGTTCCCGCTGTAGCAGGAGGTTTCTGACATGAAAAAAATATCGCTTTGACGAGATTGCTTTCAACTGTACTGAAAAGAAAAAACAGACCGAGGCCGACAAAGACACTTATCTGGGCTTAGAGCATTGGGATTCAGGATGTCTTACTGTTTCCCGGTTCGGTTCTGACGTTATCATTTGTGCCATTTTATAACAGAACACGAAATTCAAGAGATTTCATTCCTCGGCGGTCTGCTCCACGGCTATCGCCGGGTAAAGCAAGCAGCGTAATTTCCGCACAATCAATCCTAACATACTGAGTGGCGATGAACCGTCACTGGACAACTTGTGTCTTGATTTCGGAAAAATGCGGTTTAAGCGCCATTTCAAAGTGCCAATTTGACACTTTGGGAATAAGATGCGAAATTTACCATCGCGATTTGTTTTTATGGTTTGAAGTGATATATTAAAAAAGGTGCTGTTGAGCACTACTTTTGAGGGAAAAGGAATTTTTGCACCCTCCTATATGACAAGATTTCGGTTCAAGTCTTTTTTAAGGCATCTGCACCTTAAACAGAACCAAAAGTGCTATGTGTTTGAGCATAAGCAGAGATTTTTGATAGGACGAGGTTTCACAAATTCTCATCTACTTTGCAGAGCATAAAATAATTCACCGTTTCGCTCCTACCTCAAATCAGCACAACGGTTCAAATTGTGCAACCTCCACGTATAAACAACAGTTTTGGCGGAGAATTCCCTGCCTATAAGGCGGGGAACGGAGAAAAGTTGTTGATAAGGTTTCCATACTCCAGGTATACGAAAAGTTGTTTTGTGAAACAGCCGAGGAAGATAATACCGACCCTTTTGTAGCAGGATCTGATAATGATAAGAGCAACTCAGATTCTCAGATCCGCAAAAAAATGAAAAAGAAGTTGCTCGTTGTTATTGGGGGTGTAGTCGTTTTTATATTAGCCATTTTAGGAATTCTTCTTCTGAAAATGGGAAACAAAACGACAGTTCAGGCTGGGACTGAGCATAATACTCCATCAGGAAGTGTCTCCAACAATGTTTCAGAAACGATAGTTGATAAAGGACCAGGACAATCCACTACAAAACAGATGCCAGTAGGTAACAAGCAAAAAAAAGAACCTTCGGAAAATACGAATGCTGCCGGAATGCCAGTAGGCGATAAGCAAAAAACAAAGAAGCCGGAAGTTGAGACAAAGCCTGCTGCAATGCCGGTTGGGGACAAAACTGCTTTGCCTTCGAAAATGGTCACTGAAACTAAATAACTCAGAGGTAAAACATGGCTAATATTAAACAAAAAGAATCTGCTTCTCCGCCAGAGAACACAGACAATAATGTAAGATCAATGTCACGAGAAAACTTTTTGGAGATGTATAATCGTTTCCAAGAAGATTTATTCCGGGAGTATATGACAGAAAATGAACTTACTGTCGGAATAGAAAAAGCATTAAAGCAACAAAGAACAGACAACTCATTGTTTTCGTTTTACACGATTTCTACAATTCGTTTTCGCGAACACAAAGACATCGCAAATGCATTGAAACTTTACTATCAGGCGGCCAGTCGTCTTTCCGTTCCGCTTATCTATATATTGAAAAAAGAGAAAGGTAAGGTTTCTGTCACATTTGGTTGTATTTCGGCAACCGAAAAGAATGAAGACAAAAAGCGTTTTGAAGAAACAGCAAAAATATTACCGACGATCCTGCCGGGCTTTTTGCCTGGCGTTGAATGTTCTATAAAGCAGCAAGACGACATTACGTCTGTTGTGGAACAAATTAAAAAAGATTACAAACATCGTCGAGTTGTTTTTGGAGTGCCTGGTGAGCGCAGCGGGCAAGAGCCAAACGCACAACAGAGATCTTCTGAAAACAATCGCAATATGACGCAGGAACTTGGGATCGAGCGAGTCTTAGATTCTGTAAATGCTGATTTTATAATCGTAGGCTATTCTGAGCCCATCAGCAACGAGGCACTTCGGGAAAATCAGGCTATTTTTTCAGCGGCGCATGACTTGTTCCATTATATGTCAAAACAAACCGAGAACCTGTCCCATTCTGTTGCTATAGGCGATTCAGAAGGCGGAAATTCATCTATTAGCAACACTAAAAATGAAGAAGGTATTTCTATCTCTAAACATTATGGGGATTCTGTTGGCAGATCGTTAAAAAAAATGTGGAAACGTTGGTGGGGATCTGAAGGTTGGTTTAGAGGTGAAGGTGGTGAAACATCAAGATATGACGAAACAAAAAATAAACCTGGAGATTCTCATACAGAGCAAGAAGGCAAAAACTGGAATCACTCTAAAACGGAAACAGACCAAAGTGGAATCACTGTCGAACGAACCAACGAACTGGCTCGGCAAACAGAAGTTCTCCTTTCCCGTCAGATGAAACGTCTGGAAAAAGGTCTTGCTTCCGGCATGTGGAGACACACTACTCAAGTTGCTTCAAATCAAAGTATCATTGCAGAAAGAGTCGCAAATATTTTATGCGGATATTGGGGCGGTGATGAAGCTACTATTGCGCAGGTAAGAACCGTCAAAATTGCTGACAAATTTATGCCTAAACTCCCACTTTTTCAGTTCGGGATGCTTCCAATAAATTGTATTGAAAACCCCTTACCTGAATTATCTGGTGTTTCAACATTGCTAACGTCAGATGAGTTAGCAAAAGTAGCCGCCTTGCCTTTGCATGAGGTTCCTGGTGTTGTCGTTGAGAAACTCACCGATTACGGACGCAATTTTCCCGAACTTGCAGGAGAAACAAAAATGCCAACAGTTGAGTTAACAGAAGACATTGTACAGAAAATCGCAGATATTACTACTCAGTATGCTCCTGAAGCGTGGGTTATGGTTGCAATAGAGGCGATTATGAAAAATAACGAATTATCATTTAGCGCAGAAGCTCTTGATTCCGAAGAAGTGCAATATGAGATTGATATTGACTCAGAAGACAAGAATGCGTTAAAAGCAATATTGCTTCAACCGATGAAGGAGCAAGCCTGTGCATTCTTCCGCTTCGAAGTTACTGATGATGGAGATTACACTATTGAATTTGCTTAAAAAGTAAATTCTTTATATAGCTGTAAGTTGTAATCGCTCCTATGCGCGATATATTATTATACTGCCGTACACAACGGTTTTATTTGAATATCACGCACTTGGAGCGGTTATATATATGAAAACGACTGAGATTTTAACCAGCATCAATGCCTTTATGGGGCAGATGCGAGATGGAAATACCCGCGAGCTGATAGCGAATCTGCAAGCAGCTCTTGACTACCAGACCGAAAAATTACGGATCTACGAAGAGAAATATAAAGCAGAAACTGGCAAGGATCGTCCGGAGCTTACCGATGATGAACGACGCAGACTTGCCAAACGCGGCCGGGCCATGAATCAATACCTGCTTTCGATCACAGAAAACACCTGGTCTCCGTCAACGGTTATGGGCTGGTACAGTAAGCTGATTGCAGATAAATACGACAGCACCGGCCCGGATCAGAAAACCAGAGGCAGAAAACCGATTACCGATGATCTGAAAGCATTGATCCTCCGCCTGGCAGAACAGAATCCCTCCTGGGGATACAAGCGCATCCGCGACTACGCTGTTTACCTGGGATATGAGGTCTCCTTCATGACTGTAAAGCGGATCATGAACAAATACGGATATTTCCCTCCGACCGATGGACGAACAAACAGCGATTGGGAAATGTTCTTCAACGCCCACCAGAACGTCATTACTGCCTGCGACTTTGCCACCTACGAATTGGTAACTCCGCATGGCTTACAGCGGGAGCACATTCTTTTCTTTGAAAACGTATTTACCCGCGAGGTCTGGCTGGGCGGCATAGTTCACGATCCCAACGGAAACTGGATGGCGCAGATTGCCAGAAATCAGTGTGACATGTGGGATGGAAAGCTGCTGGGGCAGAAGTATCTTATCCATGACCGCGATCCGCTGTTCTGTTCGCGCTTCAAGAACATTGTTCATTCTATTGGCTGCAAGACAAAAGCGATCCCGCCTCGATCGCCGGAGTGTAACGGCTACATGGAATCCTTTATAAAGACCTTCAAGAAGGAGTGTTTGAATCACTTTGTTTTGACATCGGAGGCCCAGCTCCGGTATGTTGTGAAAGAATTTCTGGAGTATTATAACCATGAGCGTCCGCACTCGGCGCTTGATGGCAGAATGATAAAACCCTGGCCCCAGGATGCTGACGGGGAGATTGTTGAGTTTTCTCGTCTGGGCGGGCTGTTGAAATCGTACCGGCGGGTGAAAATGGCGGCGTAAAGGATTTTTGTTAACCTCCCATGTAACAAACTTTTTCTGAAACGCGATCCCGCTGAACTTTGAGCTGAAACAGCGCTCCTTTTTAGAGGACTTTTGACATTAGGCGCACCAACGCTTATAAAAAGCTGGCGTCAATCTTCGGTAAAAAGTCCCCGCACATCGAAAAATCCGTAATTTCGAAGTTTATGACTTTTTCGGAATTTGAACGGGTGTTGAACCATTGTCCCCATTTTACGAACTTTTGGCTGTTTTTGAGGGTGGGAGAATTTTGACTTTTTGTTTTGTTAACCTCCATGATAAACCGCTTGTGCGCCGTTTTTTCCCCAGGTAAACGGTCCGTGACCGGCGACCAGTACCATCGGATTTTCCATCGGCTTCAAATGCAGACGGGTAAAACAGTCGATGATCTGCAGTCCGGTTTCGGTTTCATAATCATTTTCGATCCTGTCATCGGCCATAAACTCGGTGCATGGTATCTTACCGGCAAGGTGATCCGCATGGGTTGTTCCCAGTACCGGCACCGGCTTTGCCGCTTGCGCCCAGGCCGAAGCGTAGGTCGAGTGAGTGTGGACGATGCCGCCTATTTCCGGATATCGGCGGTAAAGTTCCAAATGGGTATTGGTATCACTTGACGGACGCAGAGTTCCGGAAACGGTTCTGCCGGTGGCGATGTCAACGATCACCATATCTTCCGGAGTAAGTTTCTCATACTCCACGCCGGAAGGCTTGATGGCAAACACCCCATGTTCCCGGTCGACGCAGCTGACATTGCCGAAAGTGAAAAGAACCAATCCCTGTTCCGGCAGAGAGAGGTTTGCCTGCCAGCACTCATATTTCAACTGTTCAAAATTCATTTTCCCGCCCGCAGCATTTCCAAATTTCTACGCGCACCCTGCAGAATAAAAGAGTAATCATTGCCGGTGGATATCATATTGATCCCCAAATCCAGAAAGTGCTTGATTTTTTCAGCTGTAAGCTCCCCGCCCAGAGAAAGTCCGAAACGCCGACCGGCAGGAAGAATCAAATCAGCAGCTTTGCGTATCAATCCGGAAACCTTCTCCCCGTAGATATCCCCGGGGCATCCTGCCAGACAGGAGAGATCCATCGGGCCGACAATAAAACCGTCGATCCAGGGATTTTTCAGCATTTCCGGCAAATTGTCAATGCTTTCCGGTGATTCAAGCTGGATAAAACGGCACATGGCTTTATTAGCGCGTTGCAGATACTCCAATTCACTGTCGATCCCGTAGCGCACTGCCTGCTGCGGGCCGACTCCGCGAATTCCGTCAGGCGGATACAGCGTGTGTTTGATTGCTTCATAAGCCTGTTCAGCCGTGTTGATCATCGGGAAGATCACTCCGGCCGGTCCCATTTCCACGACTTTTTTGGTATGGTTACGGTCGCCGATAGTTACTCTGACCAATGGCGGAGTCCCGGCGTGCCAGGCGTTGCCGATCATCTGAACCAATTCGGCATAATCAACGGCGGCATGTTCAGTATCGATCCACAAGTAATCATAATCCAACGATGCCATGATCTCTGCGGCGACGGCATTATTCAAACCGGTATGAGTCCCGAAAAGGGTTTCGCCATTGCGCATTTTTTCTTTCAAACGTAAATCAATCATATATGTTACCTCTCAATCCATAAATTCTCTGCGGAATTCATCCGGCAGCAACTCTTTGACAAAACGTCTGACCTGACCTGCCGGAGAGTAGCAGCTGTAAAACTTGATGATCTCTTCTGCCAGGATATCCATCTCTTCACCTGTCCGGGCAATATCTTTCTCTTTCAACGAAGGAGTCAACTGATAACCGACGCATAATTCATCATGTTCATCCCAGTAACGCATGATGAATCCCAGACTCAATGAAAGCAGAAATTCAACCGTCTTAAATGTCAGCAGATGGGAAATGAATTCCGGTTTATGCCGGGTGATCTGCGCAGAGAGTTGCTCCATTTTTCCGATCCATTCCCGCAAAATAAAGCGGCGGTGACAATACCAGAAAATATTGCCGT
>SUVY01000022.1 GCA_015061775.1 Lentisphaerota bacterium
TCAGGCGTCGCTTCGTGGCAGAAGCATTACAGAACGCGAATAGGAGCAAGACAAAAGCACACCTTTTTTTGAATCATCTTTCGCTGATTATTAAATTTTTTACAATTTTTTTTGCAAACAACACTTGTAATTTAGTCTCTCATAGGAGAAAAGCGGGATACTTTGTTAAGTGCCTCTCTGTTCTTACTGGTGTTTATCTTCCCCATACCAGGGGACAGAGCCAAATTATAATAAGTTCAAAACAGGGCGTCAAGTATTGCAATTTCATAAGCATTGCATTATATTATATAGATACGGAGACAATTATAATTGTTCCGGATACCAACACTACCGTACATTATGAGGTGTCAAAATCGAAAAGCAACCAGACAAAACCTTTATCGTTCAGCCGCGGGATTATCAGCTCCCGGAACCGCTTGAGCTTGATTGCGGCCGCAGTCTCAAAAACGTAAATATCCGTTATGAGGTGGCAGGAGAACTCAACGCCGAGCGCACCAATGCCATACTTGTTACCCATGCACTTTCCGGAGACGCTCACGTTTGCGGATGGCACTCCGAGAGTGACGCAAAGCCCGGCTGGTGGGATGAGATGATCGGTCCCGGTAAATATATTGACACCAACAAGTACTGCGTCATTTGCTCGAATGTTATCGGAGGATGCTCCGGAACGACCGGTCCGCGCTCCATCGATCCCGATACCGGCAAACCCTACAATCTCACGTTTCCCGTGGTCACGGTGCGCGATATGGTTCGCGCCCAGAAGAAGCTGATAGACCATCTGGGAATAGAGAAACTGCTTGCAGTTGTCGGCGGCTCAATGGGCGGAATGCAGGTGCTGCAATGGTCGGTGGACTATCCCGACAGCGCATGTGCGATAGTTCCGATCGCAACAGCAAGTCATTTCTCTCCGCAGAATATCGCGTTTGACTGGGTCGCCCGCGAGGCGATCAAAGCAGATCCTGAGTGGAAAGCCGGAGAGTATGAAGATGATGCAGGCCCGACCCGCGGTCTCGGAGCAGCGCGCATGCTTGCCCACATCACCTATCTCTCTGAGCAGTCGATGAGCCGCAAGTTCGGCAGAACGCTCCAGAACAAGCAGAGCCTCGACTTTGATTTCAACTTTGATTTTGCCGTTGAGAGTTACCTTGAGTATCAGGGACGCCGTTTCTGCGAGCGGTTCGATGCCAACAGCTACTGCTATATCACCCGCGCAACTGACTACTTCGACGTCGCCGCCGATACCGGAGGAGACATAGTCGAGGCATTCAAAAAGGTCAAGGCGGATTTTCTGGTGGTTTCGTTTTCCAGCGATTGGCTTTTCTCAACCGCGCAGTCGCGTTACTTTGTCAATGCTCTGCTGAAGAATAAAGTCAAGACAAGCTTCTGTGAAGTGAAATCAGATTATGGTCATGATGCGTTCCTGCTTGAAGTCGATACATTGGGCCGCATGGTCAGGGATTTCCTTTACCACACATACGAGGTGAGAAATGGCAGATTATGATTTGAACAGACGCCGTGACCTTGAATTTATTTCAAGTCTGGTCAAAGAGGGCGACCGGGTTCTCGATATCGGCTGCGGAAACGGTTTGTTTCTGCGTCACCTGATGGTGGACAGAAAAGCTGATGTGCAGGGACTTGAAATAGATACCGGATCTATCGCCGAGTGTATCGCCAACGGAGTTCCGGTGGTGCAGTCTGAGTTTGACGATAAACTTGAGTTTGCGGACGACGACTCATTTGATCTTGTGGTGCTGAGCCATACATTGCAGGAGATGAGAAATCCTGAGCAGATACTTGAGCATATCCTGAGAGTCGGCAAACGCGCGGCGGTGAGTGTCATCAACTTCGGACATTGGAACTGCCGTCTTCAGCTGCTGTTCAAGGGCAAAATGCCGAGGAACACGAGACTTCCGTATCAGTGGTACAATACTCCGAACATCCACCTGGGAACGCTGCATGATTTCCGTGATCTGTGCCGGACGCTCAATGTGAATATCGTATCAGAGACTCCGATAGCGGCACGTTTTCCGCGTCTTACGGCGTTGTGGCCCAACTGGTTTGCAGTGGGCTGTGTGTTTGTGATCGAGAAGTCCAAGACAAAATAACAGTTGAAGCCTCAAATGTTGTAAAACAATCTGACCGGCGGGAGGCGCCCCGTGGTCAATCTCGCGCCTTGCAGCTGTGCTGCAGCGGTCGTGTACAAAAGTACACTTCCTTGCTGTGCTCGCTGCAAAACGCGACCTTGCCTCACGGATGCATCCCCCGATGCAAATAAGCGTTTTGTGTATGTTGACAAAACATACCTTTCGTGTTATATTTAAGCGTATAACAAAATAGTGTTTCTAATCGTTTTTAGAAAAGTTTTTACAAAAATCGGGACAAAGCAAAATAACAATGGAGAATACCAGTTATGGCAGACATCATTCATCTTGACAACAGCAATTTTGCTGAAGAGACGGCAAACGGGGTGGTATTGGTGGACTTTTTTGCGACGTGGTGCAATCCCTGCAAGATGTTCGGCAGAGTGCTCGAGCAGGCGGCAAAGGAGTATGAAGGCAGCGGAAAAATAGCCAAAGTGGATATCGACAACAGTCCTGAGCTTGCGGTGAAATATAATGTCAGCACGGTTCCGCACGTGGTGGTTTTTTCAGATGGCAAAGTCATCTATGAGGGTCCCGGAACGCTGACCAAACCCGAGATACTGGAGTTTTTCAAATGACACAACACAATGATATTCCGTGGGGAGATATCCGTCTGGTGCTGCTGGATCTTGACGATACGGTTTACAGAAGCGGAGTGCTTTTTCCGACGACGATGCCGTTTCTCAAATTTCTTGAGGAGCGCAATATCAAATATGCGTTTCTCTCAAACAACTCAAGCCACAGCACAAAACAATATATCGAGCGTCTGAATAAGACGGGAATTCCGGCGACGGAAAATGACTTCTATACATCGACGCACTATATGATCGACTACCTGAAGAAGAACCATCCCGAGAAGAAGAGACTCTATTTTCTGGGAATGCCTGAAGTGGCAAAAGAGGTATCTTCATACGGCTTTGAGATCGTGGATGAAGAACCTGATGCGGTGATCGTGGCGTTTGACCGCGAGCTGATATACAGCAGACTGTGTAAATGTGCATGGTATATCAAACAGGGAGTTCCGGCGTGGGCGACGCATCCGGATGTATTCTGTCCGACGAATGAGGACACGGTGCTGGTGGATTGCGGAGCGATAACCAGATGTATCGAGACGGCGATCAACATGAAGATTCCGGTGCTGGGCAAACCTGATCCCGGAATGCTGCATGCGGCGGCGGCGCGATATGGGGTGACGGCGGCGCAGACGTTGATGGCTGGAGACCGGTTGGCGACGGATGTGGCGATAGCGAAGAATGCCGGAGCGACCGGGTGCCATATCAGTACGTTGACGGAGTATCCGGATACGCCTGAGGAGTTGCGTCCGGATATAACGTGTGCAAACCTCGGGGAGTTGATGGAGAGATGGCAGAGCGCGCTCTGACCCGCCCACCACATACACCGTACATAAAGTTTTTTGTAAGGGGAGCTTGAGGGGAGAAACTTTTTTACAAAAAAGTTTTCCCCTCAATACCGAGCTTTGCAAAGCAAAGCGAGGCAACCATATCACGAGCTTTGCAAAGCAAAGCGAGGCAACCATACCATGAGCTTTGCAAAGCAAAGCGAGGCAACCATCTATAATAAACTTGCGAAGCAAGAAAAAATAAAATAGAATAGAATAGAATAGAATAGAATAAAACAGAGCCCTCACTCCATCCCGAACATCCAACAGTAAGTTGCGTAATCAAAAGGGAGATATCAACAGGTCAAACGGGGAAAATCATGTTGAAGGATTTTTTAGCTGCTTACGGTGTAATACGATTGATCGAAGACGCCAGCAAGCCAAAGCCGCCTCCGGATGATAATAACAACGACGAAGATAACGGCTGTCTGTACTGCGGCTGTCTGGTCATAATGGCGATCGCAGTAGTGCTCTGTCTCATATAAACAGAGAGTTGAAACGGCTGAGTGCCCAAAGCATACCTACCTTATTATTCTGGTGAGCTTGACGGGTCCGAATAAGCCGAAGGGAAGTCCTGAGAGGCGGTCACGGTTGGCTGGAGCGTTGAGGACAGACACCTCGATAAGATGCCTGCCCGGAACGAGCTCCCCGATATCACAACGGTACGGAGGATGCAGCAAAGTGCAGACTTTTTTACCATCAATAAAGACGATTGCGGCATCTTCTACTCTTCCTAAATCAAGCCGCATGAAACCGCCTCGCCACTCGAAAGACTGCTTGTAGGAGACCTTTCCGGAAAAAGTACCCCAGCCGGCAGACCGCAAGTCTCCGGCAGGAACATCAAACGAGAGCGGGCTTGCCTCAAGATAAGGCATTTCGTTGGGAGTATGTCTGAATTTGACGGAGAAATTTCCGTATAGCCGCGGGGGTTCAAAACAGCCGGACATTCCGTCCGGAAACTCAAAGGTGAGCAGGTTGACCGTTGCCGTACTTCCCTGGCGGATGAAATCTGTTATTCCGCATACGATATTGCGGCAGTCGTAAACGGCTGCCGGGGCAAAGCCGGGAACTGGAACTCCGTTGACCAGGCAGATGTAAGGAGCAGAAAAACTGCTCTCCTCAAGGACGAGCTTCACAAGAGAAAAGTCGCCCTGCGCGAAAAACTTGAACTCACATTTTTGAATACAGCATCCGGAAGGAAGATCGATGCTTTTGTTGTCGTCGAGCAGACGGATGTACTTTTCTGTGCCGTCAGAGAGCTCAAGCCTGGCAGTCTGGAGCGCGACGTGATTTTCAGGTGCGGAAAAACTCCAGATATGCGGAAGTTCCATGCTGAATACCTTTTCGCACTTTTCCTCTTCGGCTGCGGCTGCTGCTTTTTCGAGCAGTTCTCCTGATCGCGGAGCAAGCAGGACTTCTATCTGGTTGAAGGTGCCGCGGAATTCGCGGTCGGCGCGGTTGAAGAGATATACGGTTCCGTCTTCACATTTGCGGTAAAAGATGTTTTCAGCTCCGTCACCGGATATATCTTGGCGCGGAAGTTCGTTGAGGGGAGAAGAATATGCGTTGTCGGCACAGCTGCTCCACAGCTCCCGGGTTCCGGTAATAACAGGAACCGTTTCGCCGCAGCAGACCAGTTTTCCGGAGTAGTTTTCAAGTTCGTCGGCAGCGGCGCGGGAGATGGAGCTTATTTCCGGAACGACGAAGGCATCATATTTTTTTGAGATATGATCGGCTCCGAGTTCGACCAGAGTGAGTTCGTCGATAAAGTCAAAGTCACAGCCTCCGGTGAGCAGATCATCGGCGAGCAGGTGCAGCTTCTCTTCGATCAGACGGTTTTCCGCCTGATCTTTGCAGCAGAATTGGCTCACCGGGTAAAGCATGGCGACCCGGCAGGCTGATGGAGATGCCGAAAGACGGCGGCAGACCTCTCTTGTTCCATTGAGCAAGTCAGCCATAAGCTCCCATTGCGTGTGCTGGTAGAATAGGCTCGGAGGAGCTTCGTCTTTGCGTAATCCGTCGATGGAGTAGTCTATTCCGTGGATATTGAACCAGGTGATCCCCATGACCATCTGGAAATCAAGATTGAACTTCAAATCGCGCATTGCCGCTTCGCTGCCGACGACTCCGAGGGCATCGCTGCCGGCTTGTCTTTTTCCGAAAAGTTTGGCGGCTGAGCTTGCGACTTTCAAGCCGACTGCGTAACTTGCTGTGTCGCGCAGAGCTATGTTGTTTCCGAGCGGATCGGTGCAGGGAATATCCAGATGGCGGCAGCACCGCAGTTCATCGGGCCAGAGGACTCCGTTGCAGAAAGAGAGGTTTTCGCAGCGGCTGAGATGGCCGGTGCTGAGAATTCCGTGTTCGCGGCACCACTTGCGCAATTTGTTGAGATAATTTCCGCAGATGAGCTCTTTCTGGGTCAGCCGGTAGCGGTAACGGATGATGGAGCTCTCAGGAGATATATCGCAAAAGAGGTGAGGAAGATCAGGAATAAGAGACTTTTCCCACATATCGCAATAGCGGTCGTCAAATTTATCTGTCCACGGGTAGGTTCCGTCGATGCTTGGTTCATCGAGAAAGGTCGAGATAATGGTGTTTCCGAAGTAACTTGAATACCGTTTGTAATACTCTTCGAGGGTGACTTCGATAAATTTGTCAACAGCTTTTTCATTCATTATATCGACGCTGTGGAGATGTCCGAATCCCCGCTTGCGTTTGACGGCAAGTACGCGGCAGTCGCTCCGCGGAGTAAAGCATACCGCCCAACGGCGGTTTCCGTGTCTGGCGCGTATATGGGGAGTACCCATCTTTAATACCGGAGTGTATGCGCTGTATTGGATGAAAGGCTTTTGGAGCTCTGGCGCAACAGTTCCGCACGAGGAGGTGATGTCTTCAATACAGTCCTCAGCGTAAATGGCATAACAGGCAAGCAGATCATCATCTCCGTCGATGACCTGATAGAACAATGTGTTGCCCCGGGCGGAAAAAATCTGCGGTTCGAGATATTGCGAAACAAATCCGGGGTCTGCCCATACAACTCTGTTTCCTGCGGTCGGAGAGGGGTAACCATCCTCATCCCAGATGGCAAATTTTATTCCGTGTCTGCGGCACTCTTCGAGGATGACATCCATCGCGTGCCACCAGGCGTCGGAAAAATACGGAGTGAGCAATCCGAAGCGTGAGTGAGCGTGCAGACACTCAAATCCGGCATCTGAAATCATTGCCACCTGTTCCCGCAGTTCATCATCTTTGAGCAGATGGTTCAAAAAATATTGACAGGTGATGTGGATGTTGTCCATAGGGAAATCTCCGAAAATAAAAAACGGTTCTATTTTTCAATATAACCGTTTTTCAAGTAAAATCAAAGAGTCTTGCATCAATTTCCGCCGCGGATCACCGGATTCATTCCGGCAGGAAAGCAGATGATTATTTCAAAGTGATTTTGGATTTGGGAGCAAGCGTGATTTGTTTTCCGTCAACGCGCAGGTGAAGTGTTACATCTGTCGGGTTGACGATTTCCGGAAACTTTGACGCTTTCTCTGCCGCTTCACAGGCTTGAACGTATCGGGCTATTTCCCAGTTGGTGGCGTACCAGATATCCGGCTTGTTGGCTATGGTTTTGCAGATGTTTTCAATGATTTCCCAGCATGGAGCCGGACGGACGAACTCATAACTGTGCCCCCAGATGTAGCAGACACTCATCTTTTGCGGCTTGAATTTGAGGTACCGTTTGCAGACGCTGTTTCCCATTTTGTGGTGTCCGTTGGGAGTCCATGCCAGCCAGTTTAAGGGCAAGTCGAAGTCCTTTTTTCTCTTGCAGATTCTCGCGTAGCGCAAGTTGTGTCTTTTCAGAGCTTTGAAAATGCGGTCGGGAGCCTCCTGCGTAGTATAGCATCCATAGGGATAGGCAAATCCCGGAGGTGCTGACCCCATAAGTTCGGCAATCGCTTTCTGGTTGTCGGCGATTTCCGCCTCGAGAGCCTTGTCACTCTGTTTGGTCATCGTCTTATGCATGAAACCGTGGGAGGCTATCTCATGGTTTTTGTAGAGCTCTTTCATTTCCTGCGGAGGAATGAAGCGCGACGGCTTTTTTACGGCTCTGCCCAGACTGACGTTGAAAGTAGCTTTGATATTGTATTTGTTGAATATCCTGACCAGCTCCCGGTCTTCAATAACTCCGTCATCATAGCTGAAAGTAACGGCTTTTAATTTGCCTCCGGGGTAGGTGAACAGCCAATCCGCGGCAAAACTTTCGGCAAACCAGCAGGCGAGAAACAGCGGAGCAAACAGCAGGCTGAATATAAACTTTTTCATGATCTGACACAGTCCTATATAAAATGGCTCTGTTCCCGATATGGGGAGATGATGCGGGGAAAGCGGGAAAACTTCTTTTCGCGAGAAAAGAAGTTTTCCCGCTCTCCCCGCGCCCCTCTCACCCTTTCAAGAAAAGCGAAAAAACTTTTTTATTTACTTTTACCTACCTTTGTCGGGAACAAAGCTTATAAAATATTTATTGAAATACCATATCCGGAAATACAGCAGCTCTTGAGTTGCGGATTTCCGTACTTCTATATATTATACAGAAAAATCGTTCATCCGCAAGTGGAAAAAGGTCAGCCGGGCGATTTTTTGAGCATTTTTTGGGGAGAGAATTTCCGGGCTGAACGCTGTCAGGCGAAAAAAACTCTTCCTAACTGCTTGCAATTATGGATGAATAACACTATTTTATGTGGCAGAAAGGGGAATCGAACCATGTTTTTATCTCAACTTGCTCAGGATGAGCGTCCGATAGATGATTATTTGAGTAAAAAGTTTTCGCTTCTGTCATTCGCTGCGATATTTTTTGTGGTTTTTGCCCACAGCTGCAACTGGGATTTTTTTGCGTTTCCGGACAAGTCGGCTGGAGTTTTTTTCCGTGTTGAGGTGTTTTTTCATCAGGCGGTGTGCCGTTTTACTATTCCGTATTTCTTTTTCTGCTCCGGGTTTATGATGTACGCAAGTTTGCGTTCACAGGATTTCAAACAGCTGTTTTCCAAGCTGGTCAAACGCGGAAGAACTCTGCTGATCCCGTGGGTGTTGTGGCTCATCTTCGGAATGCTCTTTTACTGGTGTGCCTACAAGGCAATCAATTTTATCTGGAACAAAAATATGGTCTGTGACTGGGCTGTAAGTCCTGAGCCTGTAAAATATATCTTTACCAGATATGTCTGGAACAACAGTATAGAATATCTGTGGTATCTGAAACGCCTTATGCTGTTCGCGGTTTTGAGTCCGCTCTTTTATTTACTGATAAAGTATTCGGGATTCGGATTTCTCTTCGTGTCCTGCGCGGCGGCGTTGACGATAGATTCGTCATATCTCAATGACCACTTCTGCTGGTTCATTGCCGGAATGACTTTGAGTTTGCTGAGGATAAATATAAAAAAGCGCACTCCGTTTTATATCGGAGCGGTATTTTTTGTTTTGTGGATAGCTATGTGTTTCTACTGCAAGGGAACAGCCGCCTGTTATGTGCGCAATTCGGTCGGAGCAGTTTCCGTCTGGATGGTTTACGATACGGTTTATCCCATGATAAGAAAAATCGAAAAGCCGCTTCTCTTCTGTGCGTCTTATACATTTTTCATCTACTGCATACACATATATCCGATATTTGTCTATGATCTTGCGTTCCGCAAATTTTGTCCTGCGGAGTGGGCGCGTTTTCCCGGAACGCTGTTGTTGACTCTGGCAACATCCATCGGCGCAGGCTGGTTTTTGAAGAGATTTGCTTCTCCCGTTTACAATGTGTTGACCGGAGACCGCTGACGGAAGAGGCCACTTGCCTGTCTTACAGATAAAAAAACCTCCGCTCTGAGGCAGAGCGGAGGTTCGGGATTGCATTGCAATATCAGGCGATGATATCGAAACTGCTCTTCATGTCGGTTTCGATACGCGCTCCGAGATCGACCCAGTTTCCGGCATAGCCGCAGCCCCAGTAACCGAGTCCGCCCCAGCCGGATTTGTGTTCGCGGAGCAGCAGATCGGCACAGCCGTCGCCGTTGTAGTCACCGGCAGCTTCGATTTCAAAGCCCTCTCCGAGAGTACCTCTCCAGCGTTTGGTGCTGCTGTTGCCGTCATCCCAGACCCAGACGTTGTTGGTGTTGCGGTCGAGTACCATGATGTCGTCGATGCCGTCACCTTCAAAGTCTCCGACAGCGGCGATTTCCCATCCGCTTTCGAGTTTGCCGATGCTCTGGGTCTTCCAGTTCCATGTGTTGAAGGTGGTGTCCTGGTTTGTCCAGAGATAGACCTGATTATTGTAGTTGTTGACCATGACAAGTTTATCCATGCCTTCGTCGAAGGAGCCTGCGCCTTTGATGGTCCAGGTGGCGAACTCTCCTGCGTTGACGTGGAAAATATCCTTGTAGGTAGTTCCGCCGAGGACAACTCCGATGCTTCCGTTGGTGTCGTAGATGAGGATATCATCATACTCATCACCGTCGAGATTTGCGAGGCATTGGGTGTTGAAGGAGCCATCTACTTTGCAGAGGTTGACGTAACCGTAGCTGCCGGTGCGGATATTTGTCCATGCGGCGAAACGGTTGCCGACTCCGTTGTAGAGGAGTATTCCGTCGTAGTCAACTTCTGAGCCTTTGAAGTGACCGACTCCGGCGACGCGCCAGAGCGCGGCATCGGCTCCTGACCACTCCCAGACGCCTCTCCATTTGGGATATTTGTTTCCGTCAGCAGCCATGTAGCCGACTTTGCCCTGTGCGCTGTCCCAGGCGAGGATCTGGGATACGCCGTTGGTGAGCAGATTGACGTCGGTGTCGAGACCATTGGTTCCGGAGACAGTCAGCGTGAGATCGCTTCCATCCATTCCGAGGGTGTACTCTGCACCCGTGACTGAGACGGTGGAGCCGACTGAAAGGTACTGGCTGAGTGTCTCGTCTCCGACGGTGATCTGCAATGAGCCGTAGAAGCTGTCGGCGTTTTCAGCGATGACATAGGTTCCGTTTTTCTGTGACGCACTCACCTTGAGAGAGATGTTTCCGCCGGAAATCATGGAGTAGTTGCTGATGAGATAGTCATCGTTGAGACCGGATTTTGAGAGGTCGAAAACGACTTTCGCACTCTCATTGCTGCTGATCTGGGCGTTGAGGATGTTTTCTCCCTGCAGATAGATGGTTCCGTCAACGTTGCGGATGGTATCCGTTGAAGTTGAGAGGGTGATATCCTGAGCGTAGATGACAGAGTCTTCGTTGAGGATAGCTCCTCCGTTGTTTCCGGTGTTGCCGGAAAAACTGACGTTTTTGAGCTTGAGCTCAGAGTTTGCTTTGTTGAGAACAGCACCTCCGCCGTTGGCGTAATAGACGCTGTTATTGTTGAATTTGCCGTTTTCGATCGTAAGTTTGCTGTACTCGTTTACGATCGCTCCGCCCCATGTTGCGGTGTTTCCGGTGAAGGTCGCTGAGGACATGATGGTCGTGCCGGAGCTGTTGTAATAGGCTCCTCCGAGCTCGGTTGCCTCATTGTTGTTGAAGGTGACCTTTTCGAGGGTGACGCTGCCCCATTCGTTGAATATCGCGCCTCCCCATTGGGAGACTTCATCGGATATGGTGGTGTTACCGATATACATGCTGCCGTTGCGGCAGTTGATGGCAGCTCCCCAGTCGTTGGCAGTGTTGCCTTTGAAAGTGCAGCTGTCGAGACGCATGGTGCCGCTGTCGTTCATGACGGCGCCTCCCCAGCGGGCTGTGTTGCCGGTGAAGGTTGCGTTTTTGACCGAGATGGTGCCGTTGTTGAGGATGGCTCCACCGTTCATGGTGGCGGTGTTGCCGGTGAACGCTGCGCTGGTGACAGAGGCATTGCCTGACTCGTTGTTGTATATGGCACCTCCCCAGAAGGCGCTGTTCTGTTTGAACTCATAGATATCGAGGGTCATCACACCTGCGTTGAAGATCGCACCGCCGGTGCCGTTGGTACCGAGGGTTTTGTTGCCGGAAAAGACGGTCTCCAGGTTTCCGTAGATGGTGATTTTGTCGAGGTTGCAGATGGCTCCGCCGTTGCCCTTGTCATTGACGGTGTTGCCGACATAGTTTATGACGCCGAGGGTCATGGAGCCTGAGTTGTTGTAAACGGCTCCACCGACATTGGCGTTGTTGACTGAGAAGTTTCCGAAGTGCTGGGTGTAAGAGCCGCCGTTGTTGTTGACTCCTCCGCCCGTGTTGGCGGAGTTTCCGGCAAAGGAGGCGTTTTCGACGGTCATCTCTGCTGCTGATGCGACGGCAATGGCTGCTCCCCAGTAGCCGTAGTTGTCGTTGAAAGTCGCGTTATCTATACGCATGATACCGCCGGAAGTGTTGTAGACCGCTCCGCCGAAACCGAAGCCGCTGTTTCCGGAAAATACCGCGTTTGTGAGGTTCATCGTGCCATTGTCGTTGAGGATCGCTCCGCCTCCGGCATTGGCGATGTTTTGATTGAAAGTCGCGTCGGTGAGTTTGACGTTTCCTGAGTTGTTGAGGACGGCACCTCCGGTCTGGGCGGAGTTTCCGGCAAAGGTGACGCGGTCGAAGGTTGCGGAGGTGAATGCTTCAAACGCAACCGCTCCGCCCCAGCTCGCTGAGTTGTTTGTCACTGTGGCGTCGGCGACGGTGTAGTAACCGTTCGAGGCGTTGAGGATTGCTCCGCCCATGCCTTCGACGACTTTGTTGCCGTCGATGGAGGCGTTGGCGATGGTCATTGAGCCTCCGGCGTTGAGGAAAGCGCCGCCTCCGCGGCTCGCGGTGTTTCCGGAAAAGTTCGCTTTATCGAAAGAGGCGGTTCCGAAGTAGTTGTAAACGGCTCCTCCGATCACTCCTGAGTTGCCTGAAAAGAGTGCGTCGTAAGCAGAGAATGCGCAATTTTTGTAGGCTTTTCCCGGAGTGTTATAGAGCACGCCGCCATTGGTTCCTTTGTTGTCGAGGAAATTCGCATGAGAGACGGAGATATTTCCGTTTGAGCCATTCATAAAGACTCCGCCGTTGGTTCCGGAGTTGGCAGAGAAATAAACGTTGTCAAAGTTCATTACTCCGCCTTCGTTGTAAACGGCACCTCCGCGCTCGGCGTTGTTGCTGACGAAGTTTCCTCCGTCGATGGAGAACGTGGCGTAATAGTTGTCTACTGCGCCTCCGTAGTTCGCGCTGTTGTTGTAGAAGTCGGCGTTTTTGTACTCGAGGACGGTGTTGGTAACAGGATTGTAAAACTCGTTGTAGTTATCCACCGCTCCGCCGTAACCGGAATAGGGCCACGGAAGTCCGGAGTAGATGACATCGGTGAAGCTTTGGGAGCTTCCCCAGTTGAAAATACGGTCTTGCGCTGTTTTTACAACGGCGCCTTCTTGAATAACTTCAGTCATGGGACAGGATTCCTTGTGTGTTACTTGATCAATGCTCTTTTAACTCTTCTCATCCAGTTTGGGATATGACGCTGTTTCCAAGTGATCCAACGGTTGCGTTTATCTCTGCCTTCGAGGGTGTCGGTGAACTCCCAGTTGAGGAGCTTGAGGTATTTTGCGCCCTCAGAGTTATCTTTCCACCACTGCATGATCTCGGCAAATTTTTCCGGGTCATTTGCGTAAGCGAGATAGAAGAACGAATGGTGGTAGGCGATGTTGAGCAGATAGGAGGCTGTATTATCTTCTTTGCCTGCAAATTTGCTGTAATGCACCATAAGGTTTTTGAGGATATTGTAGTTCATATCCAGCTTTTTGACGATCACCGCAGGATCGACCGACTGTCCGGGGCGTCCCAGACGGTAGTAGTAGAGTTCGATCATCTGATAGGCGATGCTCTTCACGAACGGGAATGGGTATGAGATATACTCCTGATCGACGTAGAAGGATTTTTCCGTGATGGTGATTTTGTTGTCCTTCAGCAGAGAAGTGCGGTAGGTGATGGCGTGCATGTGGATATAGGAATACATGCTCTCATCTTTGTGGAGTGCCTCGCGCAGCTCTTCCGGAGTATAGAACTTCTCCTCAAGGCGGTCACGGTAGGAGATGCTCTTTATTGAACCGTCGGTGAAGAACTGGCAGTAGTCGCAGACGACCATATCCACGTCGTTCTTTTTCAGGAATTCAAGGTGTTTGATGAATGCCATGGGCTCAAGGTAGTCATCGGCATCGACCAGCTTGAAATATTTTCCGGTGGCGTTTTTGACTCCGGAATTGATGCAGGAGCCGTGTCCGCCGTTCTCTTTATCGACGACTTTGACGATGCCGGGATATTTTTTCTCGTACTCTTGTGCGACTTTGAGAGTGTCATCCTTTGAACCGTCGTTGACGATGATGACTTCGATATCTTTGAGCAGAGCCGGATGGTCGAGCTTCATGAAGAGCTCAGGCAGGTAGTCCTGCATATTGTAGGAGGGAACTGCGATAGAGAGCACAGGATCTTTTCTCTCAGCCGGAACTCCGTACTCTTCGATAAAGTTCATGATGCGTCCTGAAATCGCCTGCCAGGTGTTGGCATCGGACTCCTCTTTGAGGGCAGCCATATACTTCGCGTCCTCTCTCATGGTGAGAGCCTTATCGACCTGCTTCACGAAGTCGGCAGGGTCTTCGGCGATCAGGCAGGATTTGTAGAGTTTGCACTCCGGCATAGCTGATGTGACCACCGGAATACCCTGAGCCATGTACTCGAACATCTTGACCGGAGAGACCGAGATGGTGACTTCGTATATCCTGAACGGAATGATTCCGACATCGAAGAAGCGCGAGAAGTATTTGAGGTTTTCATATCTCTGAGCCGGAATGATGAACACGTTGGGATAGTTGGCAAGTCCGCTCTTGGCAAACGCTCCTTTGCCCCACTCGTAGTCATATCCGATCATGACGATGCTGTAATCCGGACGCTCTTTTGCGAGGGTCACGAGCATATCGTAGTTGAGCCAGGGGGCAAAACTTCCGTAGAAACCGATGATCTTTCCTTTGCGGGCGAGAACAGGCTCCATCTCCGGAGGTATCTTGCTGTTTTCGGGCAGTATCCAGTCTTCGGGACGCACTCCGTTTTTGGAGAGGATGACCCGTCCTGAGCGGTATTTCGCCGCTTTGCGGTAGAGGTTTTCTGCGGTGGAACAGACCAGAACGTCCGGGTTCTGGAGCAGGTAGTCGTGACGCTCGAAGTGCTGCGGAGTCACTCCGGGGAAGATGTCAGCGCAGAGCTCATCGAAGTAGTCGTAGTAGATGGTGACTCCGGAGGACTGCAGGAATTTTATATCGTCGATGGTGGTTCCGGGCTCGGTGGGCATCAGGCTGTAATAGACCGGTTTTTTGCTGTTGAGGATAAGGGTGTTGAGGATATCCTGACGCTTTTCTCGGTCGTTGAAGTTGACCAGATAGAGATTTTCCTGTTCCCTTCTCACGTAATCGGTGATGTCGCGGGGAAAATCCGGATTCATGGCGCAGAAGACCAGATATCCCTGTGCCATCAGGTTGTCTGCGAGGTGGTGGTGACGCTGTTTGAAGGTCTCATACCAGCCCATGACGAGTGAGCCGATGATCCAGACTCCGCGGTACTCACCCTTGCGGAGGCGTTTGACGAGCGCATTTTTGATCTCGGAGCGGTCTCCGCGCGTTCCCTCGATCTGGAGGTGCATACGGTAGATGGTCTGCTCAATATCCGCCAGCGGAGAGATGGGCAGATCGCGCTTGAAAAGAGCAAGCTTCACCATGTCTTTCAGCGTGCGGAAGGGGTGGTGACGCAGATTGCGGAACAACGCTCCCATTTTCATCGGACGGCTCTTGCCGGTGTCGATCACCTGACAGGAGAGATCGTAGAGACTCTTTGAGAGGTCGGCAAAAGCCTGAGTCTCACGCTCGCTTTTCTGTTTGAGCAGTTCGTAATTCTGTTTAAGAGTTTCAAACTCCTCAACGCTTATATGTTTTTTTCCCATTTCGTTATCCATTTTGATTTTCCCTTGATTTAAAGTGCAGCGCTGATTTTCCCCCGCAGCGCATTATTTTTCTTTCTGCTCTTCGGCGGGCTGGAAGGTCGGAATCTTTCTGATGGTGGTGATGACCTGTTCCGGAGAGATGAGTTTGGTGCACTCAAAGTGGCGGTCGGTACCCTTGTGACGCGGACACCAGAGGAAATCGAAGTGGTCGAAGTCAAGTCTCATATCGTTCCAGCAGCTGTGGCAGGTGTGGTAGTTGATGACTCTGTACGGAGTCTCGAATTCGTTGGTGGGATGGGTGAATCCTGAAATCATCAGTACCGGGACTTTGCAGCCCCAGGCAAGCCAGCTCAGACCGCTCGAGAGACCGATAAAGAAGTCGGCGTCTTTGATGAGGTCGATGCGCTCCTGGAGCGGAAGGTCTCCTGTGAAGTCCTCTGCTCCGTAGGGGATGAAGTTCCAGTTGAGCCCGGTTCCGTGGACTTTTTCCTTATCGATGCAGATGACGCGGTAGCCGTTGTCTTTCAGGAATTTCACCACGGTCATCCATCCGAAGGGGTTGTTCCAGTATTTTGCCTGACTTGAGCTCTGGGCGGCGATGCAGACGTATTTCTCTTTGATTTTGCGCGGAGCTGAGAGGTCGAAGCGCGGAGGAATATCGGCAGGATCGACTCCGAGGATGTATCCGGCAGTACGGTGCAGTCCGATGTAGCGGAAGTCGATCGGCTGGTGATCGACGTCTCCCTTGAAGAAGAGGCCCATGTAGTAGCAGGCGTAAGGCTTGTAGTTTTTGGTCTCAGCTGTGGTGATGAAGGTGATATCAGGATACTGCTTTTTGACCACTTCTGCGATCCACGGAGTCATGACGCAGATGACTTTGCAGCCGTGTTTCTGCTGGAAACGTTCGACATAGCTGAACCAGCCGATACTGTCGCCGAGAGTTCCGACGGGGAGCTGGATCATCACCTCTTTGTCGCGGCAGTCGAAATCGTGGGTGAAGATCGGCTCTTTGCCTCCCTTCTCATGGATGATGAGGCGGAAGCGGATGTAGAATTTTTTGACGCTGGTGACATAAGCTCCCGGAACGGTGTCGTTGCTGTAAAGAATGATTCCGGTGTCGATGTCGGTGAAGGTCACGTGGTACTCTTTTCCGTTGTGCGGGAAGAGGATACGGATACCTTCGTTGAAGTCGAATTTGATTCCCTCGACTGCGTCCTGGGTCGGGATCTGCGGAACTTCTCCGTAGATGGATTGCTGCTTGGGCTGCGCCGGAGCGGGCGCGGGGGCAGGAGCGTTCTGCTGGGCAGGAGCCTGTGCCTGGGCGGGAGCCTGTACTTGAGCAGGCGCCGGAGCAGAGATGTTTATTGAAATATCGTTGGTGTTGAGGGAAGGGTTGACACTGATGATGTTGTCACTCATTTTTTTGTTTCCTGTTTGCGGACAGTTTCTGCCGTCCGTATGTTTTATGTTAAATTTTTTATTGAAACCCGATCGTCAGGGCACAAAAAATCCCTAACCTTATATAATATAACGCGCATACGCGCAATTGTCAAGCCCTTTCGGTATCATTGAGTGTTGAAGGTTTTTAAGTTTTTTTTGATGAATTGATATGAAATGCATCGGTGGCACTTCCGGGATATTCCGGTGATTGCAAGTTTTGTAATATTATGCATTATATCGTGTTATAATAATCTTTATGATAAAATTATTTTGCTTTTGATGGATTTGTGAAAAAATTGAAATTTAAAGGCTGCTGATAACTTGCATTTTTCTCTCCGGAGAGGTATTGTATATAGAAAGCATCATCAAAATCATTCACGAGGAGTTTTATCTTATGGAAATAACCACTGTAAACGGTATCGAAAGCATCGTTGTCGAAAACAGCTTTTCAAGCGCAGTCATCTCTCTTCTGGGAGGTCACATCACCAGCTTTGTTCCGGCAGGAAAAAGCGATCTGCTCTGGATGAGCAACAAAAGCGAATTCGCTCCCGGCAAGGCGATCCGCGGAGGAGTTCCCGTCTGCTGGCCGTGGTTCGGAGACAAGGCTCCGGGACTGCCCAAGCACGGTTTTGTCCGCAATGAGATGTGGTATCTGCGCAGCCATGCCGATCTTGCGGACGGAAGCACGGTGGTGACGCTTGAGATCACAGATCGGGATGTGAAGTTTTTCAAGCCGGAGTTTCCCTTTACTTTGCAGATGACCTTTTACATCGGTAAACATCTCGAGATCACTCTTACTGCAATAAACGAGGGAGATGTTCCGGTCGAAGCTCCGGTTGCGCTGCATACATATTTTTCGGTAGGTGATATTGCCGACGTGAAGATATCCGGACTTGATAAAGTACAGTTTTCCGAGCGCGTGGTCGGAGCTGATCCCGCACTCCAGACTCAGCATGGAGATATCATCATCGACCGCGAAGTCGATCGTCTCTATGTCGATACTGCCGACACCGTGGTGATCCGCGACGCCGAGCGCAAGATAATCGTCGAAAAGAGCGGAAGCCGCACCTGCGTGGTTTGGAATCCGTGGATAGAAAAATCCTCCAAACTGCCCGATTTCGCCGACGGAGGCTACCGCAATATGGTCTGTGTCGAGGCATTGGCTGCGTTCGACGATACCAGAGTTCTCCACCCCGGAGTTCCGGTGTCCATCACCCAGAAAATAACCCTCGCGGAGTAAAATATGTCGCTTTTCAGACCTTGTATAGATCTGCATGACGGTAAGGTGAAACAGATCGTCGGCAGTACGCTCAATGACAGCGAGAGCCCCGAGACCAATTTCGTCAGCGATAAAACTCCGGAGTATTACGCCGAACTCTACAAAAAAGACAACCTTTCCGGAGGTCACATCATCCGGCTTGGCAAAGGCAACGATGAGGCGGCGCGCCGGGCTCTGTCTGCCTGGAAAAACAATCTTCAGCTCGGCGGCGGGATCAACAGTGCCAACGCCCGCGAGTGGCTGGATGCCGGAGCAAGTCAGGTCATTGTGACCAGTGCGGTGTTCCGCGACGGCATCATCGACTACGAGGAGCTCGACAAGCTCTGTTACGCAGTACCCTCCGACCGGCTGGTGCTCGATCTCTCCTGCCGCAAAGCCGACGGAAAATATCTGGTGGTCACCGACCGCTGGACACGTTTTACAGAGTGTGAGGTCAATAAAACCCTTTTGAAACGTCTTGCCGGCTGCTGCTCAGAGTTTCTCATCCATGCGGTCGATGTCGAAGGAAAGTGTTCCGGAATCGACGTTGAGCTGCTGAAAATGCTTGCAGACAACTCTCCTATAACCTGTGTTTACGCCGGAGGCATCCGCAGTTTTGAAGACATTTACACCATCGAAGAGTGCGGTGCCGGACGCATCGCATACACCATCGGTTCTGCCCTCGATATTTTCGGAGGCAGTTTGAGTTACCGCGAAATAGCTGATTATTCCAACAGGGAGAAATGATATATTATGAAAGATGTTCCAGTTACTTATTTGTTTGTCGGCGATGATGAGAACGCATTGCGCAGCACTTTGCCGGAGTTTGCCGCAAACGGAGTGAAAAATGTAGTTCTTAGCGATCTTTTGATTTCCGCGATCATGAAGAAGTACAGTTTCGCTGATACCATCCGCAAATATCTCGATCTTACGGGAGTGAAATTTGTTGACAGTCATGCTCCTTTCGGACCGTATATCGATATGAATGTTCCTGAGCCCTCCCGCCGCCGCGAGATGATACTGCGCCATAAGCTTGCGCTCAATATCGCGGCGAGCTTCGGAGTCGATACCATGACCATCCATGTCGGCAATGATGTACGTTTCCCCGAGGTTCCTCCGGAGCGGCAGACAGAGTTGGTATGTGAGGCGCTGTCAGAGCTTCTTCCTGAGGCGGAAAAGTGCGGTATCACCATCTGTATCGAGAATATCTGGTTCCGGATCAATACTCCGGATGTGCTGTTGAAGATAAAGAGCCATTTCCCGACTCCCAACCTCGGTTTCTGCTACGATGCCGGACACGCCAATCTGATGACCAACGGCAGGGTATTTGCCGACGGTGCGGCAAGCAAAGCGTGGGGTATGTTCGGTGAGACTCCGGACTGGGACGATCCCATCCTCGAAAAAATGCTTCCTCACATCGTCAACTGCCATCTGCACGACAACGACGGTTTTGAGGACAGTCACCGGCTCTGCGGAAAAGGCAACGTTGACTGGAAGAAGGTCGCCTCCCTGCTTAAAACTGCTCCGAGACTGAAAAATATCCAGTGTGAGTCGATCTCAACGAAGCACGCCTTCTCTGTGAAAGAGATGATTGAGACAACAAACGCTGTACTGAATTGAAATTTTCTCCAAACAGGTGTATTTTATATAAATAAACAATTTATAAAAACATCTGTTATGGAGAGAAAAATGTTTTTTACCAGCACCAGAAGCAAGTGCAGCATCCAGTCCGCTGAGGCGATCGCCAAAGGTCTTGCCTCAGACGGAGGTTTGTTTGTTCCGCAGGAGTTTCCGCAGTTCAGTTCCGAAGACATCGACCGCATGACCGCGATGGATTACCGGGGAAGGGCGGTCGAAGTCCTGTCGCGTTATCTTACTGATTTCACCGCTGATGAGATCAGAAAGTGTGTCGATGCCGCATATACCGGAAAATTCGATAACGAAGAGCCTGCTCCGCTTGTGGAGGCGGCTGAAAATATGTTTATGCTCGAGCTGTGGCATGGACCTACCTGTGCATTCAAAGATATGGCTCTCCAGCTGCTTCCGCATCTCTTGACAGCTTCTGTGGCAAAGACTTCCAGCGGACGCACCACCGTGATCCTCGTCGCTACGAGCGGAGATACCGGCAAGGCGGCTCTCGACGGATTTGCCGATGTTCCCGGAACCAGGATCATCGTCTTCTATCCCCAGAACGGAGTGAGCGCCATGCAGAAGCTCCAGATGACCACCCAGCAGGGAAATAATGTCGCAGTCTGTGCGATCAACGGCAACTTCGACAACGCCCAGACCGGAGTCAAAAACATCTTTTCCGATAAAGAGATGGCGGCAAAACTCGATGCTCACGCCATGGATTTTTCAAGTGCCAACTCGATAAATTTCGGACGCCTTGTTCCCCAGATCGTCTATTACGTTTCGAGCTACTGCGATCTGCTCAAGTCCGGAAAACTCAAGAGTGGAGATAAGTTCAACGTAGTCGTTCCCACCGGAAACTTCGGCAATATCCTCGCCGCCGTTTACGCCAAAAAGATGGGTATTCCGATCAAGACTTTTATCTGCGCGTCCAACCGCAACAACGTGCTTACCGATTTTATCAATACGGGAGTATATGACCGCAACCGCGAGTTTTTCACTACGACCAGCCCCTCGATGGATATTCTCATATCCTCCAATTTGGAGCGTCTGCTCTATCTGCTTTCGGACTGCGATTGCGAAAAGGTGGCAGCTCTTATGGAAGAGCTCAAAACTTCCGGAAAATACTCCATTCCGCAGGAAGTTCTCTCCGTCCTGCAACAGGAGTTCTACGGAAACTGCGCCTGCGATGAAGAGGCTGCATCAGCCATCTGCGAGCTGTTTGAGAAGAACGGTTATCTCTGCGACACCCATACTGCTGTTGCGGTGAGTGTTTACAATAAATACGTTGCTGAGACCGGAGACCGTACTCCGAGCGTCATCGCTTCTACTGCGTCTCCTTACAAGTTCTCTCCTGCGGTTCTCTCCGCGCTTACCGGAAAAGAGTGCTCCGGAGACGAATTCGCCGTTGTCGAAGAGCTTTCGCGTCTTACATCGACCGATATTCCTGCTCCGCTTGCCGGACTTGCCGGAAAAAGCGTTCTGCACAAGACCTGTGTCGAAAAAGAGGATATGGCGCAGTTTATTTCAGATTTCCTCGGAGTTTGAAAAAAAATCCGCTCCGGCGCATCTATAATTCATCAACAGCACTTGAAAAACGCCTGAGAAAGATGTATTTTATTATGATGTAAATAGTTGCGTGCCGTTGTCCGCGGCGGTGCGCCAGGAGGGATTTTGTAAAGCGGAAAAACCTCATGGAGAACAAAATGACCAAAAAAGCCGCCAAAACATTTGAGGGCAAAGATCTCGAATTTTACAATTTGCTGCTCAAGAGCCGCGAACAGGTTTGCAGTCAGATGCAGCAGTACAGCGAAAACGCATTGGATGTATCCAACTCCGACAAGCGCGGAGTGACCACCCACATGGCAGATATATCCAGCGACAACTCCCGTCATGAGATGGAGCTTCAGCTGCTCTCTGAGGATGGAGACGTCCTCAAACTGATCGATGCCGCGATCGAGCGTCTGCACAAGGGAACCTACGGACGTTGTCTGGATTGCGACCAGATGATTCCCGAGGGCAGACTCAAGGTGCGTCCTTATGCGATCTACTGCATCAAATGCAAAAGCAAACGCGAAGAGATGCAGAAATACTGAATTTGCAGCGGTGTTATGAAAAAGATTTTTCCGGCAGCATTTGAAAAGGGATCATCTGCGGAGAAGCGTCTGATAGCTGTATCTGTGATCCTGGCTGTGCTCTTTCTTGCAGCAGACCAGATCACCAAGCTCGGAGTGATGCAGAATTTCGTGCTGTATGAGAGCGTTCCTGTGATCGACGGAATACTGAGCTGGACTTATGTCCGGAACCGCGGCGCGGCATGGGGGATACTTGCCGGACGTACATGGCTGCTTCTGGTCGTGGCGACGGCGGTGTTTGCGCTGATGGTAAAGTTTTTCCGTTATCTCACCGAAGGATACGCCGAGCGGATAATTGCTCTCGGACTTGTGATGTCAGGCATCATCGGCAACTCGATAGACCGCATCTGGCACGGTGAAGTGATCGATTTTATCGACGTTCATTATCACAATGTCTGGCACTATCCTGTGTTCAACATCGCCGATATAGCAATCTGTACCGGAGTAGGTATATTCATACTGTCAAGTTTACTGCGTCCGTCAGCGAAGGATAAGGAAAAATGAAGACGTTTGACTCATCCGGAACGCGCTTCATCGAGGAGAAGCATACCGGCAAATGTGTCAATGCGGGTTATCAGCTCATGCTCCGCGCTTCATCGCGTGCTGCCGCAGTTATCCGAACTGTGCTCGACACTTACAGCCGGGCAGTCGTGCTTGCCGGTAAAGGAAACAATGGAGGCGATGCGCTTTGTGTCGCCTCTTTGCTTTACAACTCAGGTTTCCGCAATATAGTGATTTACAGCGTCTGCGGCAAAGAGCAGTATTCCGGAGAAGCGGCAATGGCGGTGCGCGATCTTGCGCCTGAGATACCGTTTCTTACTCCTGACGAGCTTTTTCCGGAAGACTTTATGTGCGGAGACATCGTTGTCGATGGACTGCTCGGAATCGGTTTTTCAGGAACTGAAGTGAGAGGCAGAGCCGCCTCGTTTATCCGGGCTGTCAATGCGGCGAAAGTTCCTGTGATAAGTCTCGATGTTCCATCCGGTCTCGATGCCTCGGACGGAAGAGCCGCCGAGCCTTGCATATCTGCCGCCGCGACGCTGATGTTCGGAACTGTGAAATCCGGAGTCATGATGTCTCCGCAATACAGCGGTAAAACACGTTTCATCGATATCGGTATCGCTCAGGATATTCCGGAAAACTGCGGAGTTTATACTCAATATGAAGCGTTCCGCGATCTGTCTGCTCCTGCTTGGAACGCCCACAAAAACAGCCGTCCGCGGGTGCTCATTTTTGCCGGGTGCCGCAAATACAGCGGAGCGGCTTATCTCAATATGCTCGCCGCCCTGCGCAGCGGCGCCGGCATCTGCCGTCTGGTGACGGCTGCTGATTTTCCGGCAGGGTTTCCCCTTGCCGGTATCGTTCACAGATGTATGAGTACAGATGACAGCACGTATCCGTCAGAAGCGGTTTCGGACAATTTTGAACTCTTTGAAAAGAGCGATGTGGTGATCGCTGGCTCAGGATGGGGAAATGCCGATAAAAAACTGCTGAGCGATGTGCTGAGTTTTCCGGGGCCCGTGGTGCTCGATGCTGATTTTCTCAATACGCTGAGCCGTCACCCCGAATCATGGAACTGCAAACACAATGCAGTGCTCACTCCGCATCTTGGTGAAGCGCGCCGCCTTGCCGCGGCGTTTGGAATAACTGACGACAAAAATTTGGCAGCCGCGCTTGCGGAAAAACTGCAATGTACCGTCATTCTCAAGGGACCGCACACAGTATGTGCCTCCTGTGACGGAAGCATCTGGCAGAACATCTCAGGCTCATCAGCTCTTGCCACCGCAGGCAGCGGAGACGTGCTTGCCGGAATAGTCGGCTCTTGCATCGCAGGAGTCTCTTCGGCTGACTCCATCTGCCGCCGCGCCGCCTGCGCGGTCTGGATACACGGCTGCGCCGGAGAGATGGCGCGGGGAAGTCTGATAGCTGATGATCTTCCTGAACTTGCCGGGCAGGTCATCGAAAAGACCTTGAACAACAAAATAATACCGATTTTATAAGGGATAAATTCTATTATGGACAAAAACTGCTGGGATCTCGGAGCGATGTATGCGGCTCCGGAACTTTGGGAAGAGGATTTCAAAAAGCTTCCGCTTCTTGCCGATAAATATTATGCTTACCGCGGACGCCTTGCGGAAAGTGCCGCGGCTCTCAAAGAGGCGATCGAAGCCGGAGATGAACTCTCCCGTCTCGGAGAAAAAGTTTACTGCTACGCCCATTTGAAGAGCGATGAGGATACTTCCAACAACGCCAACCGTGAGCGGGTGGACAGAGTGGGTGCGCTCTTTGCCGAATTGTCTGACAAGGAGGCGTGGTTTGACCCTGAGCTCATGGCGATATCCGATGAGCGCATGAAAGAGCTGCTCGACGCTCCTGAGTTGTCGTTCTACCGCAGAAGCATCGAGGAGCTGCTGCGCGACAAACCCCATATCCTGAGTGAGAAGGAGGAGACCCTGCTCGGAAATTACTCCGCAGTTCTCGGTTCATCCGGCAAGACCTTCGGTATCCTCAATGACGCCGACCTCGACTTCGGAACAGTCAAAAACTCCGACGGCAAACGCGAAAAACTCACCCACGGCAGTTACCGCCGCTTTATGGAGTGTCCCGACCGCAGCGTGCGCAAGGCGGCGTTTGACAAACTCTATAAGGTTTACGGAGCTTTCCGCAATACATTTGCTTCCACGCTGAACGCAACGGTGCAGCTCCACGCGACGGGAGTGCGGGTGCGCAACTACAAGAGCTCTCTCGCCGCGGCGTTGTCCGGAGACAATGTTCCTGAGAGTGTTTACCGCAATCTGATTTCCAGCGTTCACGCCAACTTCCCGGCATTCTACGACTACATGAAGCTGCGCCGCGAAGTTATGGGGCTGGAGAAACTTGATATGTACGATATGTATAATCCGCTGGTATCCGAGTGCCGCTGTGATTATACTTTTGAGCAGGCAAAAGAGCTGGTCAGAGCTTCGCTTGCTCCGATGGGCAAGGAGTATATCCGGGATATCGAGCTTGCGTTTTCCCAGAGATGGGTCGATGTTCCCGAGCGCAAAGGCAAGCGTTCCGGAGCGTATTCCGGAGGCTGTTACGACAGCTATCCCTATATGCTTCTCAACTACAACGGAACGCTCAATGATGTCTTCACTCTCACTCACGAGCTCGGACACTCGATGCACAGCTTTTACAGCAACAAAAACTGTCATTATCACTATGCCGACTACCGCATATTTGTTGCAGAAGTCGCCAGTACCACCAATGAGATACTGCTTTTTGAGTACCTTTACGAAAACGCCGCAAGTCCCGAGCTGCGCAAATATTTGCTCTGCCATCTGGCTGATGAGATACGCGGAACGATCTTCCGTCAGACCATGTTTGCCGAGTTCGAACTGTGGATGCATGAAGCTGTTGAAAGCGGAATGCCGCTCTCAGCGGATACTCTGAGCAAAAAGTATTATGAACTCAACGCCCTCTATTACGGAAACGAGGTGGAGCCTTCCAAAGCCATCGAACTTGAGTGGGCGAGAATTCCGCACTTCTACTACAACTTCTATGTTTACAAATACGCTACCGGAATGTCTGCCGCTCTGCAGCTGGCAAAAAATCTCCGCTCCGGAGACGAAGCCAAACGCAAGGCGTATATCGGATTCCTCTCTGCCGGATGTACCAAAGATGTGCTGGATATCATGCGCGATGCCGGAGTCGATCTTGAGACTCCTGAGCCGGTCGATGCAGCTCTCAGCTACTTTGCTGATCTGGTGCAGAGAATGAGAAAAGAGTTCGGCAAGTGAAAAACATCTGCGAAAAAAGTCTCGCCGGAAACGATTTGAACTCAGATGAGATACTTGCATTGCTCAAGTGCTCAGATGAGCAGTTTCCAACTGTTCAGAAGTACGCCTGTATGGTGCGCGATAAATATGTCGGCAATGCGGTGCATCTGCGCGGATTGATCGAGTTTTCCAATTTCTGCACCTGTGACTGCCGTTACTGCGGTATCCGCAAAAGCAATGTTCATGTCAACCGTTACACCATGGACAAAGAGGCGATATTGGAAGCCGCGCACTTTTCCCGCAACCGCGGATACGGTTCGGTAGTGCTGCAAAGCGGAGAGCGCAGAGATGAAAAATTTGTGAGCTTCGTAGAGGATGTGGTAAGAGAGATTTCCGCGATAGGCGATGGAGAGCTCGGAATAACCCTCTCATGCGGAGTGCAGTCTCCGGAAGTTTACCGCCGCTGGCGCGACGCCGGAGCAAACCGTTATCTTCTGCGTATCGAGACGACAGACCGCAAACTCTTTGCAGCTCTCCACCCTGACGGAGACTTCGACAGCCGCAAAGAGGCGTTATCTGCGCTCAAAGAGTGCGGATATATCACCGGTACAGGAGTTATGACCGGTCTTCCGGGGCAGACTGTTGAAATGCTTGCCCGCGATGTGGAGTATTTCCGCGAGCTCGGAGCCGATATGATCGGTCTCGGCCCCTATGTTACCCACTCTGAGGCGGTGCTCGAGGAGTTCGGTACAGACACTCCTGAGCGTATGCGTGAACGTCTTGCAATCACCTACCGTATGCTTTGCGCCTGCCGACTGGTACTCAGGGACGTCAATATCGCTTCCGCGACCGCACTCTCTGCGCTCGATCCTGAAAACGGAAGAGTGGACGGTCTGCTCTCAGGAGCCAATGTCGTGATGCCCAACACCGGAAGCCTCAAACAGAGAAAAGAATACGACCTCTATAAAAATAAACCCGAAACCTCCGAAAGCCTCGAAGATATCCGCCAAAGCACAACCCGCGCCGGCTGTACCCTCGAACTCTTCACCCAGGGCAACCCTCCGCGCCAAGTGCGTCATAACGCATAACACACATTTGTAAATGATAATTGTATAAGTATTCCGCTTTTCTTGAAGTTCCACCTTCGCGCAAGGCTACGGTGGACAGGGGGGGGCGTGAAAAGAAGTTTCGCCCTTCCCCCGCATCATCTGCCCATATCAGAAAACCGAAATCAATATACAAAGAGCATCTCTCTGTACTTGGGCAGCGGCCAAGTGCTGTCATTTATCACAAGTTCGAGCGCATCGACTGCAAGGCGCAGTTCATGATGGGCTTTTGTGATGCTTTCATGGGTATCGGTGAGTGCGCGTTCAAGATCAAGGCAGCCTGAATAGAGTTTATCCAGAGCCGTTCCCAGTTTGTCCACGGTATTTTCGAGGGCGGATATTCCGTATTTTACAGAGTTGTTCCGCGCAGACTCAAGTGCGGAAGATGCTTTTGAAAACTCTTCGAGCGCAGCTGGATAGATTTGACTGCGCACCATTTCGAGTGCAACTTCTCCCTCTATGCGTATCTTGCGGTGATACTCTTCGACAAATACATCGTGACGGGATATGAGTTCGCTTTCGTGGAGAACTCCGTATTTGCTGAAGAGCTCCACGGTTTTGGGACTCTTCAGAACCTTCAACGCTTCCAGTACATTCGGAGTGTTGGGCAGACCGCGTCTCTGCGCCTCTTCGATCCATGCTGAACTGTAATTGTCTCCGTTGAAAATGATTCTGCTGTGAGAGGTGATGATCTCTTTGAGCAGGATTTGCAGAGCTTCGTTGAACTCTTCGCGCGGAACGTTTTCGAGCCTGGAAGCAATGTAATCTATCGACTCCGTCACAATGGTATTGAGCACCATATTGACTCCTGAGCACGACTGGCTGGCTCCGGGAGCGCGGAACTCGAATTTGTTTCCGGTAAATGCGAACGGACTTGTTCTGTTGCGGTCGGTCGCGTCTTTGGGAAGTGACGGAAGAGTATCAACACCGATTTTGATTTTAGGACGGCTGCTGGTGTCCTCATGGTCGATTCCGGCGAGCTGGTCGATGACCTGGGTGAGTTCATTGCCGAGGAAGATCGATATGATGGCAGGAGGTGCTTCGCTCGCTCCCAGACGGTGTTCGTTTCCGGCACAGGCTGTTGCGGCTCTGAGCAGATCTCCGTGCAGATCTACGGCGCGCATCACCGCGCAGAGCGTGGTGAGGAATATTGCGTTCTGGCTGGGGTCTTTGCCGGGGTCGAGCAGTCTCATCGTGCCGTAATCCACCGCCCAGTTGTTGTGTTTTCCTGAGCCGTTGACTTTGCGGAAAGGTTTTTCGTGGAACAGACAGACCAGACCGTGACGGTCGGCAGTCTGACGCAGAACTTCCATGACCAGCATATTGTGATCGACGGCAAGATTGAGTTCCTCAAACATCGGAGCAAGTTCAAACTGCGCAGGAGCCACCTCGTTGTGGCGGGTGCGGGCAGGGATTCCGAGTTTCCACAGCTCCTTTTCGACCTCGGTCATAAAGGATATGATGCGCGGACGGATGGCTCCGAAGTAGTGGTCTTCGAGCTGCTGGTGTTTCGGAGGAGGGGCTCCGAACAGCGTTCTTCCCGTCTGGATAAGGTCGGGACGCTGCATGTAGAATTTTTTATCGACAAGAAAATACTCCTGTTCAGCTCCGAGGGTCACTCTGGTCTGTGCCTGTTCTTTGCCGAAGCACGCCATCAGGCGGTCGAGTGCTCTGCCGAGCGACTGTATGGAACGCAGCAGCGGAGTCTTTTTGTCCAGAGCTTCCCCCGTGTAACTGCAGAAGATGGTCGGAATACAGAGTGTCGCACCGTTGCTGTGGCGTTTGATGAACGCCGGACTTGTCGGATCCCAAGCTGTGTAGCCGCGCGCTTCAAAGGTGCAGCGCAGACCTCCGGAGGGAAAACTTGAGGCATCGGATTCTCCGACGACCAGATTTTTTCCGGAAAATTTCAGGATCGCTTTGGCAGTTCCCGCGGCTTCGAGGAAGGAGTCATGTTTTTCAGCAGTTCCTCCCGTGAGCGGCTGGAACCAATGGGTGAAGTGGGTCGCTCCGCGAGAAAGAGCCCACTCCTTCATGGCGTTCGCCACGTCGTCGGCGATATCCTGATCGAGGGGTTTGCCGCGTTCAATGGTCGCCAGAAGCTTGTCTGCACTCTCTTGGGGCATGAATTGTCGCATGACCGGAATGCTGAAGACGTCCTCACCGTAATAATCGACTCCTGTCGGAGCTGCCGGAAGAGCTTCCGGAACTTTGCCGCAGGCGATGGTGTTGATGGCGAATTGCCGGTTTGCGTTATTCATGATGATATTGCTCCTGTTAGTGAAATCAGCTGAAAATATACCACATTTTGCAAAATTTTCAAGGCATATTGTCAAATGTACTGGCGAAAAACAAAAAATGATGTTATATTTTAGCAGTTATATCTAATCCAGCCGGGAAGGAGTCTTCAAATGAGCAGATTTAATCGTGTATTGCTTAAGTTGAGCGGTGAGGCACTCAAAGGCGATCTCGCATTCGGTTATCAGCCCGAGGCGATCAGCGATATCGTCGAGCGCATTTCCAAAGTAGTCAAAAACGGAGTCGAAGTGGCGATCGTCGTCGGAGCAGGAAATCTCTGGCGCGGTCTTGCCGGAAGCAGCAGCGGCATGGATAGAGTCCGCGCCGACCAGATGGGTATGCTTGCGACCATGATGAATGCCCTTGCCCTCAAAGAGTATTTTGAACAATCAGGAGTTCCCGCCCTCGTCCAGAGCGCGTTCGGCGTCGAAGGAATGCTTCCGCGCTACGACCGCGATACCGCTGTTTCCGCCCTCGAGTCAGGTAAGGTCGTCATCTTTGCCGGCGGTACCGGAAATCCCTTCTTTACCACCGATACCGCTTCTGTCGTCCGCGCCCTTGAGATCAACTGCGATGCCGTGCTGAAAGCGACAAAAGTCGATGGAGTTTACTCCGCCGACCCCTTCAAAGATCCCACCGCCGTGCGCTATGAAGAGATCTCCTTTGATGAGGCGATCGAAAAGCGTCTCAAAGTCATGGACGCTTCGGCGTTTTCGCTTTGCCGCGACAACAATCTTGCGATCATAGTCTTTGACTTCGCGGCTCCCGGCAGCCTTGAAAAAGTCGTCTCAGGAGACACCTCCTGCGGAACTATTGTGAGCTGAATATGATAAAGCGTACCCTGCTTGCTCTCTTTGGCACGCTCTTTATGTTATGCGGCTGCGTCAATCCCGACGATGTCTTGAGTAATCCGGTGCTGCTCGGAGAGCAGACCCTCATTCAGTCCGACGTGGTCATCGGAGCCGCTTTGCCGCTCACAGGCAAATACTCCGTCCAGGGTATGGAAATGCTCCGCGGCATAGAGACCGCAGTCGATGTCCTCAATGCGCGGCGCGGTATAGCCGGCAGACGCGTCCGGCTTGAAACTGCCGATACGAACGGAACTCCTGACGGTGCAGAAAAAGCGATGAGCAGCCTTGCAGCAAAAAAGGCTTCTATCGTTGTCGGAGGATATTCCACGACCGAGACTGACGGTCTGATAAAAAACATCGCCAATCTGCGGATACCGCTTGTGATCCCCTGTGCGACTGCCGATGGGTTTTCCGGAGTGCATCCTTTTGTATTCCGGACAAGCTACACCGACACCCAGCAGGCAGAGGGGCTCGCCGCCTACCTCTGGTACTGGCGGCAGATCAAACGTGTCGGAGTCCTGATCGACATGAGGCCCTCCGCCGAGTATGAGCGCAATGTCGCGCGCAGCGTGGCGCAGAGTTTCTCCGACCTCGGCGGAGAAGTTGTGCGTACAGCTGAATATACCGACGTAGACAGTTGTGTTGCCGCAATGCGTGAAGTCATGGGATTCGGACCGCAGGCGATAATGGTTCCCGCCATCGGAGAAGAGGCTGCAATGATGGTTAGAGCCCTGCGGAAACTCAACTACAAAGGAGTCATCTGCGGCGCAGACGGTTGGGACGGAATCGATTTCTTTACCGCACTCGGTAAGAATTACGATCCCGGAGAGTGCTTCTATGTGACCTACTTTTCCAACGAGTATCAGGATGATGAGTTCAAATCGTTTGTCGCTGATTTCCAGCGCAAGTTCTACCATATTCCCGGAAGCCGCTCAACGGCTGCGCGCGATGCCCTGATTATGGCGGCAAGCTGTATCGGCAATGCTGAAACCATTCAGGATTTCAAGCGCAACTGGCTGGCTTTGCAAAACTTTTTCGGAGCGTCTTCGGTATTCAATCCCAAGCGTTCCGGAGATGTTGACCGCCTGCTGTTCCTCAATTCAGTCTCTCCCGGAGGAGTTCGCTTTGACTACCCATATCCGAGGCTGATAAGAAGTTTCATGCATTCAAAACTTGAGACTTATAAGTTCGATTGACCTTTTTTGGTACTTTTATTTCCCATTGCGTATGTTAGAAAGATGACCGGCGGCGGCGCATTACGGGCAATCTCGCGCCTTGCCGACTGCGCCTCTTTGGTCGTGTACAAAAGTACACTCCCTCGTGTGCTCGTCGCAAAACGCGACCTTGCCTCGTACTGCATCCACCGAGGGTAACAGACGTGGAGGTATGTGGAAATACGATACTGCATACTCTGAGGACAATTTGCTGTTTGAGTATTTGACAAAACATCTGCTCAGCAGTATATTTGGTAAATTGCAACAGACGCTGTATTTGTGTTCTGTCGCTTATAAAAAAATACAGGATACTATTCAGAAAGTTCATACAATGCAGGCAATCATCTACGCTGTTTTGTCGCTGTTGTTTTCTTCCGGAAACGACTTGCTTTTCAAGTTTTTCGCCAATAACCGTAAGTCTATCGGAATATTTGTCAGTGTAGTTGGCGTCGTCTGGGGAATTTATGCAGCCTGCACCCTTGATGGAATGCCGGCAAATATGACACAGACGATCATCTGGGGAAGTATTTCCGGACTGTTTTCCATCGGAGGAAACCTGCTGCTTATCGGAGCTATGAGCAAGTTGAGCGCGGGAGTCTGTTCGACCATCTATCGCCTCAATCTGGTTCCGGCGGTCCTCGGAGCGTGGCTGATACTGGGAGAACAAATCTCACTTCCCCAATGGTGCGGAGTCATGCTGGCGATTTTTGCAGTCTTGGCATTTATTCCCAAAAGCAGCGAGCGCAAGGAGTTTTCCTGGAGCTGCTTTTTCATGGTGCTCGCCGGATCATTGATGCGTGCCGGAATGGGTTTGAGTTACCGGTACGGATTTGATACAGCGGGAGCCGACCGCAAGATGGTGGTGCTGATAAACGCGCTTTTCTGGGTCATCGGAGGTCTCCTCTGGTATCTGATATTCGAGCGCAAAAAATGTTCCTGTGACCGCAAGACGATTGGTTTCGGAGTGCTTTCCGGAATTTTCGTTACCGGAATCGTGGTATTCATGGCACTTTCACTTCAGTACGGAAAAGCCGCCGTGGTTCTTCCCGTAGCCCAGATGAGTTTTCTGCTGACGGGAGCTGCAGGAGTGATATTCCTGAAAGAGAAGTTCACACTCCGCACAGCAGCAGCGTTCGCCTGCGGCTGCGGAGCGATCTTAGTGATGTCGCTGTTCAGCAAGTAAAATCAGTCGAAAAAAGAAGACAGACCGTGAAGCATATCCACGGTCACTGTATAGATAAATGTACGCAGGAACAATCCCGTTGAAAAAGGACTCCGCTTTTCTTGAAAAGGGAAGGGGTTTGGGGAAGGGGAAAACTTCTTTTCACGGGAAAAGAAGTTTTCCCCTTCCCCAAGAACGCTCTCCCCTTATCCAAAAACAAAAAAGGAAAGGCGCCGTTGTCGCACACCTCCGGGGGGATTCAGGTGTTTCGAGCGACCAAACGGAGCCTTTCTACATATCAATATAAAGTGTTTTAAAAGAAATCCAAGCGCAAAACGGAAAAAACAGCAAAATTTTTACGCTATCTTGTCTCTTTGGGACGCAAGAAGCAACGATTGACGAAGTCATGCAATTTTGTCCTCTGGCACGATAGATGTTTTTGTTCCGGGAAAATTTGAATGATCGAGGAGGTTTATGATGAGAAAATTGGCTGAAAAATATCATGCGGGACAGTTCCGCAAAGGCGAAGAGAAACTTCCTTATATCGTCCATCCGCAAGCGGTAGCCGAGACGTTGGAGCGGTGGGGCGAAAGCCCGGCTTCTACTGCGATCCAGATCGCATGGGGACACGATCTGCTGGAAGATACCAGCGTCTCTGATGCCGAGATAGTTGCCGCTTCAAGTGCGGAGGTTTTGCAGGGAATCAAGCAGCTCACCAATTCCGGAAATATCGCCAAACGCCTCTATTTGCAGCAGGTCGCCGATTGCGGGATACGCGAGGTGCTGCTGGTGAAAATTTCCGACCGGATATGCAACTCGCGGGATTTTATCAAGTTCAAAGGCACGCTGTACGCCTTCAGGTATATGCACGAAGCCGACTGTCTGATTCCGGCATTGGAGCGGCTTAATGATGATGCTGTTGTGAAAAACGCATTGCATGAATGGAAAATTTTGGATGAGGAGCTTTTTTCTTCCGTTCAACATGATATTATTCGCGGCTGCATGCTCGGAGGCGCTGTCGGCGATGCTCTCGGCGCGCCGATCGAATTTCTTGATTTGCAAGGCATCGAAAAAGTTTACGGAGGCGCAGTCAGCGATTATGTGGAGTTCTCTGACGGAACAGGAGCCATTACCGATGATACCCAGATGGCACTCTTTACCGCCGAAGGAGTATTGCGGGCAACTGTGCGAGGTAACAGCAAAGGTATTTGCGCTCCGGAAGGTGTTGTGCATTATGCCTATTTGCGTTGGCTGAAAACGCAGGGAATTGTTGTCGGCTGTGACGAAAAAGATTTGAACAGCGGTTGGCTTATCAATGAAAAACAGCTCTTTTCATGCCGTGCTCCCGGCAGAACGTGCCTCAACGCGTTGGAAAGCAACGACTCCACCAACGAGGCGTCCAATAACAGCAAAGGCTGCGGTACAGTAATGCGTATGGCACCTGTGGGACTGCATTTGATTCCGGAACTGGCATACGAATTCGGCTGTAAATTTTCCGCCATCACCCACGGCCACCCAACCGGAATCACGGCAGGCGGAGCATTTGCCATGCTTATATCATACCTGCGTTACGGAAAATCTCTGGATTCCGCGTTGGATATGGTTGAAAAACATCTGGAGTCTGAGTCTGACGCCGCCGAAACGCTTGCCGCTATCCGCAAAGCAAGAACCGCCCAGAGCATTGTTGAACTCGGAGAGGGGTGGGTTGCAGAAGAGGCATTGGCAATAGGCATATATTGCGCCTTGCGCTTCCCGTGGGATTTCAAGGCGGGAGTGCTGGAGTCAATCAATATAACTGGAGACAGCGATTCCACCGGCTGCATAGCCGGGCATATCCTCGGCGCGTTAAACGGAGAAAACGCCATTCCGGAAAAATGGCGTAAAAACCTGCGTGAATACAATATCGTAAGTCAAATCGCCGATGATCTTCACACGAATTTTGAAGAAACTCCAGATGGAAACGTAACCCGATCCTGGTGGGAAAAATACCCCGGATTTTGATTACGTCCTCAAGATGTTTCCGTTTTGATCTGTGCTGCGCCTGTCCCCGGGATTTTTCAGGGAAGATTGGGAAACGCCATTATGTTCTTTATGAGTCCTTTTTCGGAAAGCTTCCGTTTCAATGCGCGGATAACTCCGGGACAGGTGCATGGATTTCCGTATTCGGGCTGAAAATCCTCGACTTTGTGCTGCAATTCGTTCATTTTTTCGGTGTCGCCATTTTCCACAGCTTCCGCCAGGCTGCTGAAGAGTTCAGGCATGAAATTGGCTCCGCCGTTAACTCCGCCGTCGGCTCCTGCGAGCATCGCCTGCATGGTCAGGTGTTCCGGACCTGCAAAGACGGATTTTCCGAGATTTTTGGCTTGGGGCAGCAGATAGAGCAGATCCTCCAAAATTCCGCTGCTGTCCTTGTATCCGATCACGCCGGGGAGGACGAGCAGTTTCAGCGCAAGATCCGGAGTGATAGATATTTTCGTCAATGCCGGCATATTGTAAACAAAAAGTTTTCCGCTGAACTCTTCGGACAGGACCTTGTAATAATTAAAAATCTCATCTTCGTTCTGCGCCGGAATATAGCATGGAGGAGCGGCAACCACGGCATCTGCTCCCGCTTCGAGGGCAAATTTTCCCAACTGCTTTCGGCTCCGGAAGCTCCGGAAATTCCAACGAGAAGCGGAACTCTCGAAGCGATCACTTTGACTGATTCCAGGATGAATTTTTTCTGTTCAGCGCAGGAAAGTGCCGGTCCCTCTCCCGTAGAGCCGAGAATGAAAACAGCATGGACTCCGCCATCGATCATGTAATCAAAAAAGGGCTTTACCGCCGGAATATCCACGGTGTAAAGTAACTCATGATCGGTTTTTATTGTAATTGCAAGGGGTATCATCTCTGTTTTAATATAATGTTGCTTTAAAGTAACAACATTGATTTCATTTTTTTTCGATCATAATTTGTTTCGTGTTGAACTATCAAAACTATTGAAAGTGCCATTCCGGAAGAAGCAAAATACCTCCGTTGGCAGCCGATACAAGATACCCTTGAATTGAATGATCCTCCGCCGTTTCCAGCGGAAGCATTACCGCCAGTTCTCCGGAATATGGCTGAAGGAATTTCACTTTCCCGCAAAGTTCCCCTTGCAATGTCATCTGCCGCTGTTCTTACCGCTGTGGGAATGGCAATCGGACGCAATGTCTATTTTCAGCGCAAACGCGGCTTTATCGGACGGGCCAATTTATATGCTATTGTCTTTGCCGCCCGCGGAGAACGTAAATCTGTCACCTTCCGTCCGGCACTTTTGCCGTTTTACAGTTGGATGAAGAAAAAAGATCCGGCATACAAACAAAAAATCAAAGAATACCGCCGTAATCTTGCTCTGATGCAGAACTTGGAAACAGCATTGAGTAAACCCGGCTTGAAAGGAAATAAACGTCAGGAATTTGCTGACGAGCTGGCAATGCTTGAACATGGAATCGGCGAAATGCCCCGCAACCCGTGGTTTCTTGCCGACGATGCCACTCCGGAGGCGTTATTTAAGCTGATGAGCGAAACCGGAGGAACTGCCGGAATATTCAATGACGATGCCCGGTTGGTAGTCAAGATGCTGCTGGGCAATGTTTACAGCAATTCCGGAGAGGGGCGGGAAGAGTTTTTACTTCGCCCCTACGATGGAGAACAGCCTTTGATCAGACGGCGTATCGGTACCGGAGATGATCATATCGACCGCCCCTGTATCGGAATGCTGCTGATGTTGCAGACAGACTTCCTCAAAAAAATCGGAACTTCCGTATCGTTTTTTGACAGCGGACTTGCTTCACGTTGTCTCTTTTGTTACCCTGAAAGCTGGGTCGGCAAACGTGATGAAAATGGCAATCTGCTCCGGGCGGACGATGATTACGAAATCCCATTGGCGGTTGAGGAAAAGTATAATGCTTTGATTTATGACCTGCTGGATAGAGCTTATGATTCAGATGATGTTTGCTATTATACTTTGAGCAAAGAGGCTTTGAATGTGTGGCGGGATTTCTATCATGAGGTTGAAACAGAAAGCTCTCCCGGCGGAGAATATGCCAATATGCAGGATTTTGCCATCCGCTATCCGACTCTTGTTTTGCGGTTGGCATTGTTATTGGCGGTCGTTGAGAGTAATGAAAACATTTCCATAAAAAATATGAATAATGCGGTTAAGTTGATGCACTATTTTATGGCAAGTGCCAAACGCTGTAACGATGCTATGCGGCAGACCAATATTCCGGATAACGCACGTAAGATAATCTCTTACTGGCACAGGAATCTGTCCGGCAGACCCCGTCCGGTTTCCATCCGGGAGTTGGAGAACAGTATCGGATTGCTCAAAAGCGAAGTAGAAGAAGCGTTGCAAGTTCTCATTGAACGCAACTACTGCCGGTATCTTCCGCAGGAGTCTAACGAAGGCAAGAAAGGCAGAAAGCCCAGTCCGAAACTGGAAATAAATCCGCAGTTTTTTGAATAGGCTTTGTTCCCGATATGGGTAGATGATGTGGGGGAAGGGCGAAACTTCTTTTCACGAGAAAAGAAGTTTCGCCCTTCCCCCACACCCCCAACCCACTTCAAGAAAAGCGAAGTACTTTTTTATTTACTTTTACCTACCTTTGTCGGGAAAAGAGCCTTTCTCTTACTGCCCGAACTGTCACGAAAATAAATTACTGTGAGATCCGGTTCTGGAAAGTGTCAGGATCAAAGTATCGTTACTCAATGAATAAATCAGCAGCCAGTCCGACTTGATGTGACATTCCCGGAAGTCCGAATAATTGCCGATCAATGCGTGGTCACGGTATTGTTCCGGCAATGTTTCGCCACTACTGAGCAGTCTGATTACATCGTCAAGCAAAGACATATCTGCTCCTTGCTTCATCAAAAGTTTGTAATCTTTCTTGAATCTGCTGGTCCAGATGACTGTGTAACTCATTTTTTAAGCTCCGCAAGGGCATCTTCAACGCTGGCATAAGTTTTGGCGTTGGGATTCTTTGCCAACTGCCGGGCTTCTTCCATCGCTGCAAGCGTTACAGCGTTAGGGGTATCCATTGTGATTTGAAAAGGAATACCTCTTGTACGCAAAGACTGCTTGATAAAAATATTGATGGCAGTAGTCAAGCTCATCCCCAGAGAGTCAAACATAGCCTCTGCTTCTTTTTTGGTTTCAACATTCATCCGAATACTTAAATTGGTGGTCGTAGTACGCATATTGCACCTCCTGATTATCTTATTGCACTAATAATATATAAGTTTTTTCGTGCAAATCAAGTGTTTTGCACAAAAATATTTCACATTTATTGATATATTGCAATAGAAGTGACCATTGTATAAGGACACTGGTTCGTTGAAATCCAAAATGGGTAGTATAGAGTTTTGCAAAATCTTTGTTAGCGTTTGAGGGGGATTTGAGAGCGGATCAAGTTCCCCTCGAAATCTGTAAAAGTTATAGAAAACACCTGTTTTAGAGGTTTCGACTCATCTCAAGCGGGTCGGATTATAGTTTTCAAAAGTGGCGGTTGGAGAAAGATCTTCCGCTATGCGTTTTCAGGTATGCTTCAAATGCGTAGGCTTTTTCTTTGGATGAAAATGCAATGGCAGTTTCAATTTTCCACGGCTTGAATTTTGAGGTGTGGGGTACTTCACCCGCGTTATGCTTGGCAAGGCGGGCAGTCAAATCTTCCGTAACTCCGGTATAACGGTGCGATTCTGTGGCAACATCGACCAACAAGTAAACGTAGTAGAATTTTGCCATGCCGATTTTCTCCATTTTGAGTAAATTGCCCGTGCCGCCCGGCTTCGGGTTGCTGCGCAACTTATTCCGCATCCCTTGCCCGTGCCGCCCGGCTTCGGGTTGCTGCGCAACTTATTCCGCATCCCTTG
>SUVY01000023.1 GCA_015061775.1 Lentisphaerota bacterium
AGATGCTGCTAATCCTCAGAGGTATGGTTATCGCCGATAAAGAATTTGATAAAAATTACAAAAATATTTCAAAATCGGCTTGACTTTAAGCAAACCATCTGACAAAGGTAGGTAAAAGTAAATAAAAGTTAATGTCTCAAATGTTGTGAGACAATCTGAACGGCGGCGCCCCGCGGTCAATCTCGCGCCTTGCATCTGCGCCGCGGCGGTCGTGTACAGAAGTACACTCCCTTGCTGTGCTCAATGCAAAACGCGACCTTGCCTCACGGATGCATCCACCGATGCTGACAAGCGTTTTGCGTATGTTGACAAAACATATCTTATGTGTTATATTTAAGCGAGTACCCCGCTTTTCTTGAAAGGGAGAGAGGGGCGCGGGGAGAGAGGGAAAACTTCTTTTCTCGTGAAAAGAAGTTTTCCCGCTTTCCCCGCATCATCTCCCCATATCGGGAACAATAATTATTGAAATCGACAGGACAAAATGAAAATCGACAGGGAATATTTCAGTCGTCTGTGGCTGCTGTTCTGGACCTTTGCCAAGATCGCCGCTCTGGTGGTCGGCGGAGGTCTTGCCATGCTTCCGGTGATCGAGGAGACATTCGTCAACCGCAAAAAGATCTTGACCTCCGAGGAGCTGCTTGATATGATCGCCATAACCCAGACCATTCCGGGAATCATCGCCGTGAACTCCGCCGTCTATGTCGGCTGGAAAGTTGCCGGTCTGCTCGGAGCGGTTTGCGCCACGGTCGGAGTCATCCTGCCCTCATTTACAGTCATCGTTATAATTGCGATGTTTTTTCCGTCACTCTCTCCTGATAACATATACATCAAAGGAGCCTTTTCCGGAGTCCGCGCCGCCATTACCGGCATGATCGCCGTGACCGCATACAACACGCTCCGCAAAGGGGTGAAAAAGCGCATAGACGCCGTCATCGTTGCGGCAGGTTTCATCACCTGCGCCATATTCAAAGTCAACCCCGCGTACGTGATCTGCGCCGCCATGCCCGCCGGATTGGTGTTGCTGTACTGGGAGGAACGCAAAGCTGGGAGGACTGAAAAATGATTGGTGCAGCTGTTATCTTCCTGCTTTTCTGCAAATTTTCCCTGCTCTGTTTCGGCGGCGGATATATGCTTATTCCGCTCATCATATCCGACTGCGTGGAAAAACATGGTTTTCTCTCCCTTGAGGTGTTCGGAAATCTTTTATCCATCAGCCAGCTCACTCCGGGACCCGTCGGAATAAATACCGCGACCTACGTCGGCTATATCCAGGGAGGCTTTCTCTCGAGCCTTGCCGCAACGCTTGGTCTGATATTTCCGACCATGATCCTGTCGAGCCTCGCCATCCTCGGCATACGCAAGTGGAAAGATACTTTCATCGTGCGCGGCATCATGCGCGGAACCAGATTGTCAAGTGTCTCATTGATAATCTATGCAGTAACGATATTCCTCGGACTCTCGGTGTTCACCTCTCCGATACCGTGGGAAGTTCTCTTCGGCAAAGGTATTCCCGATAGTTTCGGAGTCTCTTATAAAGGATTGATAATTGCTGTCCTTGCCGCAACAGCAGTAGCCAAAAAATGGTGCTCAACCACCATAATAATCCTCTGCGGAGCCGCCGCCGGAGCCATCCTCGCCCTGATTTGATTTAGAAAGCTTTGTTCCCGATATGGGGAGATGATGCGGGGAAAGCGGGAAAATTTTCGTTATTCTTTTCCCCCTGTCCCGCCATAGCCTTGGCGACGGCGGATCTCACCCTTTCAAGAAAAGCGAAAAACTTTTTTATTTACTTTTACCTACCTTTGTCGGGAACAGAGCCATTTAGAAAAAGGAAGATCAAAGTTCCAGGGGGAGGATTGTGGTGGTATCGAAGGCTGTTTCGCGGAGCTCTACGCTATCTTTGCGGTAGATTTTTATGGTGTGATTTCCTGAGCCGTGCAGTTTTACTGCTCCATCGGTTACTTCCACAAAAACATCCGTTGGAGCGTCTATTACCGCGTCTTTCAACACCGTCAGCAGTTTTGCTTCGCGCTCTTTTACTTCAGTATCAAAGACAAAGCCTGCCGCCTTTACCGTCACAGGTTTGATATTGGATTTTTCTGTCCAGTCGGTATTGAGCAGCATTATGCGTTTGACGTCTCTGCTCTCGTCCCACATATTCCAGAACACTTCGCGCGAAGCGTCTTCCACGCTGCACTCAGGAAGATTATCCTGCGCAAGCAGCGCGACCAGATTCGCCATTATCTGTCGTATATCCTCATGTCCGAAGTATGCGTATGCCGTCAGCAGATAGACCGTTCCTTTTCCGTATCTGTGCCGTACCACCAGCGCATGACGCTTGGCGGCATCCCAGATAAAGGGTTCAGCTCCGGCAAGTTCGATATCCGCCATGCAGCAGGAGCCATCCTCGGTGCGCGAACTGCTCGGTATTGCCGACAGATCAGGCTGCGGAAACTTTTCGCGGCAGACTGCATTCCATTGACCGCTGAAGAGTTCTCCCTTGCCTTTGACTTTTACTCCGCACAGTTCAGAAAGATCGCCGTCATTGTAGAGGTCAAGATCTTCCATATCTCTGAGGAAATCTCTCTTTACATGGCGCGAAAATTGAGTGAGACCTATAAGCAGCGTGCCACCGTTTCCGACAAACTCACGGAGTTTATCATAATCCTCATCGATCATGGTATTCCAGCCCATGTGGAGCAAAAGGGAGTACTGTTTGAGGTAATCTGCACTTGCTTCCGTCGGAACCTCATCGAAATCGCCGTAGGGAGTTCCAGAAAAAAAGAAGCGGCGTTTATTGAAATCCTGACGGAACGGCTGCGTTGAAGCTCCTGGCATCAACACATCGAGCACATGGCGGCATTTTTCGACCTGATTATGTCTCCATGTGGAGTCATTGTTTCCAAATTTTCCCCATACTGAATAATCAGGAGTCTGCTCCGCATCGCAGATAAATCCGTTGAAGGGAGCTGCGTATCTGCCCTCGACAAATGCTATTCTTCGATTGACTTTGCCTTTGCGCGGATGGGTCTTGGCGAACTTGAAAAACCATCTGGTCATATCGCGTTTACCCTTTGTGAGCGCATCATCCCACGCCTGACGCTCCTCTTTGAAGAGATTGAATAAACAATCCTCCTCATAAATCATATTTGCCCCCATCATCCACGGCTGCATGATTGAAAGGTAGTACAAGCCAAGGTGATTTTCAAAATAGGGCTGGGTCGCGTGCTGGATTGCGATATGCACTCCCCACTCGCCGTTGCGGAATACCTCCGCCGCCGGACGCGCCTGACTGCACAAGTGCTGAGTATGGCTCACCATGGTTTCGGAGCGGATAAAATCGACTCCTGCCATGTAGCAGTAGCGGTGACCTCCTGACGCGTCTCCGAAAGCGGAACGCGGACACACCGCATGAGCTTTATCTATTTCGACTTTGAGGTGTTTCAAATACTGTTCGACCGCGGTTTTCATATCAGGAGACTCAAATCCCGGCTGCGGGTCCATTGCGTAAACTACTCCGGGCCACTCGTGGCGGCCTGAGCTGTGCATCATCTCTCCTGCTCCCTCGACCAGTTCTTTTGAGTTGATGACACTCTCGACATAGATTTTATGGTCGCAACAGAATTTTCCCCAGCGTCTCAACTCTTCGGGGTCGGCTTCATAGTCATTTTGGAACGCATTTTTGAACTCTCCTGAGTCGTGGGTCGAAGAGCACTCGCATTGTGCCGCCTGATATTTTCCGTTGAAGTGCGGACGGAACACCACGATATTGCTCAGCTTCGTGCGGTATGTGTAGTCGAGCAGCCAATCCATATAGCCATCCACATCATGCGGAACGGTAGTCATATCGTATCCGACCATGACCTCAGGAGTCTCATCAGCGACATCATAGACTTCGGGAACCACTCCCTCGCTGTTTCCGCAGGTGAACTTTATATTTTTTCCCGGCTCGCTGAGGTTAAATACAAATTCGTTCCATCCCTTTTGGAGTGTCATTTTGAGACTGTTTCCGGGATATTGGATAGTTACCTCTTCAGCGTCTTGGACCGAAAACACCTTTCCGATCTCCCTGCAGTTTGTCTGCGCCCATTGCGGAAGCGAAAACTCCAGGTGTGCGTAATTTGATGTCTGCAATATCATTCGGGTTATGAGGAAACATCCATCATCATTATTGGCGTTTTCAAGTTCAAAACTGTGTCTTCCCGGCTCCGCCTCAAAATTGAGCCACAGATCTTCAAGTATCTGCATAAACACATCGTGGCTCCGGTAAAATCTGCGGTTGCTCACCACAAGTTTGCCATCGCAGTACAGATTTATGGTGATATAGTCCGAGTATTGCTGCTCCTTCTCAGGAGTATATCCCGGCGCAGCCATACAGACCACGTGCAGCAGCTGTTTGGAGTAATCTTTTTTCTTTTCCGGGATTACCGCCTCGAACTTCACCCTTTTTCCGGGTTCCAGCCACGCAGTTCTCATGCGCGCCCAGTTGCGGATTTCAAGTTTTCCGGCAAAGTCATCCACCTCAAAGACCTGCTGGCCATCCTTCGCTTCAGGAACGAACCAGTAGTATCCCGTTTTAGTCACAATCACATGGCAGCCGAGATATTTTGGTCCGACATTGAACACCAACCGTCCATTTTTCAGAATATCGTTTGCCGTAAAGTCAAAGTTTCCTGACGCGGTTTTAAGATGGAATACGCTGTTTTCATTGACTTCTGCTGTAAATCTTACTCCGGCAAGTCCGCGGCGTGTCGTACTTTTCCACTCCGCAGCTTCAAGTTTTGTCTCTTTTGCGCAATGTCCGGGACCGAACCAGATTACAGGATAGTCGAGCTGCCACGCTCCAGTCACCGTTCCGTTTTCGCACTCCAGTTTTCCGTCCCAGATATAAAACGGATGGTAATGACGCCGTGAGTAAAGGTATTGGTAACCCCAATCTATTCTGAAGTCTATTTTCATGGTATTGTCCCAATTTTTGTGAAAGCTTTTCGAAACAGATGATAAACAATATTTTGTTATACGCTTAAATATAATACATAAGATATGTTTTGTCAACATACGCAAAACGCTTGTTTGCTTCGGCGGATGCATCCGCGAGGCAAGGTCGCGTTTTGCATTGAGCACAGCAAGGGAGTGTACTTCTGTACACGACCGCCGCGGCGCAGATGCAAGGCGCGAGATTGTCCGCGGGGCGCCGCCGCCGTTCAGATTGTCTCACAACATTTGAGACATTAACATTTTCATAGCTGCGTATTCCTTTGTTTTGTGCCAAACTTGGCGGAGTTGAAGAGGAGGAGATTTTATTTTTTATGCTTGCGCTATCGCGCTCGCTTTTTTGAGCTGCCGCGCTTATTTTTTGCGCTATCGCGCTTGCTTTTTTTCAGCCTCGCTTTGCTGTGCAAAGCTCGGGATTGAGGGGAAAACTTTGTTGTAACAAAGTTTTTCCCTCAAACTCCCTTTTCAAAGAACTTTATATTCGGGGGAACTTACAGGTCGTATAGAGGAATGTCGCCGCAAGCGTACTCCACTGCCCAACATCCTCACGCTCCGTATTCAACCCCAGACCGTGCGGTCCATGCGGAAACACATGCAGCTCACAATCCCTTCCCGCTGCCCACATCGCACGCGCAAACATTATCGGATTGTCCCGGTTCACTGCTTTGTCATCTGCCGTTATCCAGCACATCGCAGGAGGAGTGTTTTCCGTGATTTGTTTTTCGATCGACAGAAATTCCCTCTTCTCAGCATCATCGCAGCCGATAAGATTGTTCGCGCTTCCGATATGAGCATATTCCCCGCTCATTGAAATCACAGGATAACTCAGTATCATCGCATCAGGACGCGGACTTGCTTCGTCGTATTCATCTCCGCATGTACTGTCTATGCGGTCGTACAGAACTCCGGCGGTTCCCGCAAGATGCCCTCCGGCAGAAAATCCGCAAACCGCGATCTTTTCCGGATCGACATTGTATTTTGCCGCATCCTTACGCACCATCCTCACCGCCCTCAACGCGTCGCGCTGCTGGCTGGGGTAATGCAGCGGAGATACGCTGTATATCACCACAAAAGCGTGAAATCCCAGTTCATTGAACCTCTCTGCCACAAGTGACTGCTCCAGACTTCCGTAGTGGCTGTATCCGCCTCCCGGATAGATTATCACAGCTCCCCGGACTTTGTCGTCGCACGGAAATATCGTCATCGTCGGCATAAAGCCGTTCTCATACGGTTTATCGTAGAGTTTTATCGTCTCTTTTGACATTTTCTGCCCCCTGAGATACGTCAGTTCTTCAAACTGTGGATCGGAGCAGGTATCCTGCCTCCGCGCTTGATGAATTTTGCCGGACTTGCTGTCCTTACCGGCATCACCGGAGCCTCTCCGAGCAGACCTCCGAAGCTCACGCTGTCTCCCACCTTGCAGCCGTATGCCGGAATCAGGCGCACGGCAGTCGTTTTGGTATTGGCGACTCCGATCGCGATCTCATCGGCGATTATTCCGGATATCACCTCAGCAGTCGTATCTCCCGGAACTGCGATCATATCAAGTCCCACAGAACAGACTGCGGTCATGGCTTCGAGTTTCTCTATGCACAGCACTCCGCTCTGGGCAGCCGCGATCATTCCGGCGTCCTCAGACACAGGAATAAATGCTCCTGAAAGTCCTCCGACCTGGCTTGACGCCATCACGCCTCCCTTTTTCACCGCGTCGTTGAGCATCATCAGCGCGGCAGTAGTTCCGGCGCATCCGCACTGCTCAAGTCCCATTGATTCGAGGATATACGCCACGGAGTCTCCGATCGCAGGAGTCGGGGCAAGTGAAAGGTCAACGATTCCGAAAGGAACTCCGAGTTTCGCCGCCGCCTCACGCGCCACAAGCTGTCCTACGCGGGTGATCTTGAAGGCGGTGCGTTTGATGACTTCGGCGATCTCCGCAAGGTCGCAATCTCCGGCTCTGCGGATCGCAGATGCCACGACTCCGGGACCTGATACGCCAACGTTGATAACAGTCTCGGGCTCTCCGATTCCGTGGAAAGCTCCAGCCATAAAGGGGTTGTCGTCCGGAGCATTGGCGAACACCACGAGTTTCGCGCATCCGATCGAACCGCGGTCGCGGGTGATATAGGCGGTATCTTTGATGATCTGCCCCATACGGGCGACTGCATCCATATTTATTCCGGCTTTGGTCGAACCCACGTTGACCGAACTGCAGACGCGCTCGGTGGTGCTGAGTGCCTCAGGAATAGAATCGATCAGCACATCTGCTCCGCGGCAGCTTCCCTTCTGGACCAGCGCGCTGTATCCTCCGATAAAGTTGATTCCGAGTTCTCTTGCCGCCTTATCGAGTGTCTGGGCTATTTTGACCGCTCCTGCGGTATCGAGCTGACCGCAAAGCAGGGATACCGGAGTCACTGAAACGCGTTTATTGATGATCGGTATTCCGTAACGTTTTTCGATCTCTTCACCGGTTCTCACCAGGTTTGCCGCGCTGTTCATCACCTTGTCGTAGATTTTTTCGGCAAGTCGCCCCGGACTGTCGCTCTGGCAGTCATAGAGTGAAATTCCCATCGTGATCGTGCGGATGTCGAGACACTCCTCTTTGATCATATTGATGGTTTCAAGTATGTCATTGCGTGAAAACATTTTTTCTTCCTGTTCTGTTTCAGATGTTGTGCATCGCATTGAAGATGTCTTCGTGCATAGCATGGATCTCAAGATGATTCTCTTTACCCAGCGCAGCCATGCGGTCAACGAACTCCGAAAACGGAACGGTGATTCCGTCGATGTCGGAAATCATGATCATAGTGAAATATCCGTCGAGAACACTCTGACTGATATCGAGGATATTGACTCCGCAATCTGCACATTCGCTGCTGACTTTTGCGATGATTCCGACGGCATCGCGTCCAACCACAGAAATAACTGACTTCATATTTTATACTCCTTTTTAGGTACCTCTGATAATTGTGACGATAATATACCACTATGATGATATAAAAGCAAGAAGATTTTATCTTTCTACTTGACTTTGCAGAAGAATTGCTGTATAGTATTCCAGTGTCTTTGGAAACATTATCATCATTGATGAAAAGGAGAACATTATGACCCCTCGCAAGCTCAATAACTCTTACCTCAATGTGGTGGAAAACGTCTGGACCACCTTCAAAGAGAACCATCCCTGGAACACCTATGCTTCGATTCTCGCTCTCTCAGCTTATGAGCGTATCGGAAAATTTGAAAACAACCAAACCATCCTCAACGAGAGCGTCGCCATTGCCCGTGATTTCATCAACGGCAAATACACCAAGTTCGGAGGTGCTTACGGCCGCTATATCTACCATCTCGGAGGTTCTGCAACCGCGTGGCTTTTCGCCAGAGGTTTCATGCCCGAAGCCAAAGAGAAACTCATTTCCGGAGCAGAGATGCTGATAAATGAATTTCCGCTCTCTACTGACGGAGCCTATAAATTCCCGAACAAAGAGCAGGAGCTGGTCTGGGTCGATTCCCTTTTTGCCATCTGCCCCTTCCTGGTCTGGCTGGGAGAGTCTGTCGGCCGCAAGGACTTCACCGATGCCGCCATCGACCAGCTGCTCATCCACCACAAGATCCTCTTCAATCCTGAACTCAAACTCTACCACCAGGCGCGCCGTGACGGAAAACTCTCCGCCTGCTGGGGACGCGGAGTCGGCTGGGCGATCTACGGCATGGCTGAAATGACCTATGATCTCCGTAATCACGAGCGTTTTGAAGAGGTTGCCTCCGCCTACCGCGATGCTATCGACGGCTGCCTTGCCTGGCAGGATGAAGACGGTCTCTTCCACCAGATCGTCAACGACCACAGCAGCTACGCCGAGAGCTCAGCGACCGGACTTATCCTCTACGGTTTCGGACGCGCAGTCAAAAACCAGATCGTCGCAAGGGAGAAGGTTTACGAGCCCTTCCTGCGCGGAATCAAGGGTCTCACCCGCTTTATCGGACTTGACGGTTCTGTTTCCGACTGCTGCTGCGGCTGCCTGATGCCCAAAGAGGGAACTGTCGAGGATTACAAAGTTCATCCGAGACAAATCAACGATGTCCATGCGGCTGGTCCCGTCCTCTGCGCCTTCGGACAGGCTGAGCAGCTCTACCACAACAAACTTATTCCCTCTTTCGAGGAGTTGATGACCGGCAAATAATCGCTTTCCCCGGTTGCATACAGATCAAAAACGCAGTAAGATGAAAAATCTCTCTGCGTTTTTTTCGTTTTATGAACTTGCATAATTGAGGATTTAATAATATATTATCGTCAAACTTGATTTAATTGACAACAAAACATGGAACAGTTGAAATGAAAATCGCAAGAATTCTCCGATCCGCCCTGCTCCTTCTCGGAGCATCTGCATTTGCAGCAGACAGTATTCCGCTTGAGTGGAACGTAAACCGCAAATCCGATGTTCCCTACGAGATCGAGATCGACACCGCAAAGATTGCAAAAATAACCGGAAAGTCTTCAGACGCAGGCTTTGCCATCGTTGCGAAGACATCTTCCGGAGCAAAAGAGCTTCCGGTCACAGCTCTCGCTGGAAACAGCACAAACAAAATTCTGCTGCGCTTTACAGTTCCCTCCGGAACGACCTCCCTTGAGTGCGTTCCGGGCAAAGGAGAGCTCAAACTTACTCCGGCTTCTGACTGCGGCAATCTCTTTTCCGGAGCTCTGACCGATCCGGCAAAATGGCAGTACGGCTACAAAGCCGGCTCTAAAATCAAACGTGACAAGCTCTTCAAACTGACCAGAAAAGACGGAGCTCTCTATTTTGACGTCGCCCGCTTCGGCACTTATGTTGCGCGTTACACGGTGGATATCCCGGAAAGTCTTGCCGGAAAACACGTCATGCTTGAGTTCACACTCCAGAGTGCGGCAAAAATGGTCTGGCGCAACCCGATCAGAGTCATCCAGTACGATGCCGAAGGCAAGGAGCTTCCGGTCAGCGTCACCGACCCGCGCTGGATAAGCCACATGCGTCCTCCGGAGACCAAAACCCGGTACTCCGAACCCGGAATCATCCACTCAGAGGCACGGAAAATCACCTTTGAGCTTACTTTCATCGCTCCCCGGCTTGAAAACGACAACCACGGACTTCCGCTCAAAGACAAGACCGCCAACCAGCCCAAACTGCTGCTTTCCGAGCTCGCGCTGCGCGAAGCTCACCAGCTGCCGTTCCCGCGTTACCGCGATGAGCTCTTTGCCGCAGGATTTTCCGGAAAAAGCGGAGACTTCTCTCATGTCCTCAACGGAAACAACCTCTTCTTCTTCGCCACCTCAGGTCATGGCTCATGGGCAGAGGAAAATCCCGTGCGGGATATCAACAGCAGCTATTATCCCCTGGGAGACGGCACCATCGAATGCTGCTTCAAACCCGAAAAATGGGATAACACCGCCTATATCCTTATGCAGGCGACCAACCGCCTCAACCGCTCCCGCAAAGGCTACCTGCCCAAACGCGGAGAGTTGTTCTGTGTCCAATATATTCCCAAGAGCAAAAGGATAACCGTTTCCCTCAAAGATTTTGCGGACAAGAAGTTTTACAAGTCGGCAAAGGCAGAGATCCCCGTTGGCAAGTGGAGCCATATTGCTGTCCAATGGAGTCAGGATAACGGAGTTCAGGTATATCTCAACGGCAAAAAAATAATCGATGACAAAAAATACAAATTCACTCCGGTCGATCCGACCGCATCTCCGAGCAATTACGTCAACGCGCATCAGCTGACTGTCGGAAACACAGTAGCTGTCTCCCGCGGCTCCGGTACCGGCATCAAAAACAATTTCCGCGGCAAGATCGACCTGCTGCGCGTCTCATCTGCGGCACGTTATACCGGTAATTTCACTCCGGCAAAGAGTTTCACTTCTGATCCGGACACCCGCGCGCTCTTCAACTTTGACCGCAGTTTCGACGGAACCACCTACGCTGAGCTCCAATTCATCTCAGGAAGCAGCCTGGATAAAGCCGGACGCCGGAACAATAAAATCTCTTACGCAGGCAGTGAGAAGCAGTATTTTCCGCCGGAGATCCTCGATGAAGTGCACCACGACAAAGTGCTCAACCGCCTCAACTACCCTGTCGTTCCCCGCGAAGATGATTTCAATGCGTCTTATACATCACACTCCAAGAGCTTCTCTGCCTCCAACGGAGATGAGTTCGAGATAAATGTTGATAAAGATGTCCGCGTTGACAGCATCGAATACACAAACACCTCCGACAAAGATCTCAAGCACCCGATAATCATCGCTGACGGTGAGATCGACCCCCGCAGCTTCGGAGATATCGCCGATACGCTTAATCTCAAAAACACCTCCCACCGCGACCGCGCAAACCGGATATTCAACTTTGTTCTCGGAGCGAGCGACTACTTTATGAATCACCAGATCGACTTTGCTCCCAAAAGCAACAAGCCGCGCAGCGCAGAGTACCTCGCGCTTGTGATGCTCAACAGCTATTGCGGCTTTGAGTGCGGACCGCTCAATAACCTCGCCGCCACACTTTTCTCATGCTCAGGCCAGCTTCCCGCAGTCCAGACCGGAGGCTTCGGACACAGCTTCGAGCAGGTCTTTTACGATGGAAAGAACCGTCTTTATGACCTCTCAGCCCAGAAGTTCTTCCCCGCATTCGATAATGAGGGAGCAGTAAGCCTCGGAGAATCCGGAATCGAGCCCGGAGTTTACGGACGCACCGGAGGCAGCTCAGACCACTTCATCCGTCTCTCTCTGCGCGGACACTCGGTCAACTCTCCGGAGTTTATGGAAAAAATCGGTGTCACCATCAAGAGCGGTGAGAGTTTCAAAGTCTTCCACTCCAACGATGGAACCTACAACGATATCCAGATGTCCGGAGCATTGGGCAATAAAAAAATGCGTGATATTGAGCGATACAACAAAAAACTCAATATTCCAAAAACCAAACATCCGCTCTACCGTATTCCCAGAGTATTCCCGCATTTTGCCAGCGCATTTCTGCGATTCAATGCGGCTCCTGCCAAACACAAGTCGGCGTTCAGCAAGATAACAGCAAAAGATTTCCGCTACACCGTTGACAGCAGCTATGTCATCGTTTCCGGAGAGTACCTCGCCCGCCTTGCTGACGGAAAAGCGGCGAAGATCGAACTGTCCATCGACGGAGGAAAGACCTTCAAAAAACTCAAAGCTCAGAAAGACGGAAGCTATTCTCTGCGCTATGAGGTCAACGCCCGCCACAATCTGGTGTTCAAGATCAATGCTCCGATATCGGAAGTCAAAAACTTCAAGGCTTCGACCAAAGTCATGGTCAACCCGAGAGTCCTGACTGCCAAACTCAAAAAAGGAAACAATAAACTCACCTTCAAATCGACTTCCGGAAAGGCGCAGGTCAAAATCGCTTACAGTACCAAAGCCTTCCCGATCAAACTCACCGGAGTCGTTTCACATGGAGGAATTCCCGGATACGCCCGTCAATTCACAGTGGTCGAACCCGGCAAAACCGCCGAGGTCGGCATCTCAGGAGTTTCAGAAAACGCCAGTGTCTCAGCTACTGACGGAGTTTCCGCTGAACTCAAACAGGGAAAAATCATCATCAAAGCTCCTGCGGACAAAAAACGTTATTTTGCGCAGGTCATAATCCGCGACCGGGGTGCTGAGAAACGCATCCATGTTTTGATAGCTCCCGGAGTCAGACTGCTCACTCCCGCCCAAGCTAAACTTTCCGGAAACGCCAAACTGCTAAAAGCCGAAGGACAGGATTGCATATTCTTCCCGAAACCGAACGCCAAGGCGGTATTTGATTGCAGTCTTCCGGCTGGAAAATATCAGATCTGGAACCTCAACCGTTTCGAGAGCCATGTTTCCGCCAACCACGGAAGCGGCGGCCACGGCAAGAGCCGTTTCCTCCAGATGCAGATCGACGGAAAACAGTACGGAATCGGTTCGACCGGAAACACCTGCAGTGATTTTTACAAAGCTCAGTTTGCCAAACAGGGAGAGCGCAGCCGTTTCAAATGGGATTTTCCGCTTTCATCAGGAACGACCTATCCCTACCACCGTCCGGAATATATTACGATCGGAGCTGCCGACAAGATCACGGTATTTGCCAATGAGAAAAGAAATGTTCCCGGAGGAGCTGAACTTGCTGCGCTGCTGGTGGTACCTGATTGTGAAGTTCCCTTCCTGAGCGAGCTTGTCAGACACCTCTGCGGTCTCAACAACGAAGTCTGGAAAATCAAAGAATCCAACGCAGTCTATTTCAAATAACCCCACCGCAAACAAAAGCCGCAGTTCCGTAAAAGAACCGCGGCTTTTTTACTGCCTTAACTCTCAAACTTACTGCGTTATCGGATTTGACATAACGTATTCTGGTTACTGTAACAGGATGCGACTGTAGAATGTACCGAAAAAACAAAATATTTTTATTTTTTTAAAAAACTCAGTTGAAAAATTTAAGAAAAGTGCTAATTCATCCTGTTGCAATAATTGTAGTAACCCTTTAAACATGAGGATAGGTAGATGGCTATCATTGATGTTGTCACTTGGGATCCAGCACCAGGAGTCTTTGCGTGGCGTTTTCCCAACTCAGAATTGCACACTAAGACGCAATTGATCGTCTCTGAGGGACAGGAAGCTGTTTTGTTCAATCAGGGAACCGCGATTGGCCCCTTCGGCCCGGGACGCCACGTTCTCGATACGGCAAACTACCCGGTTCTGACGTCTTTCGTAAAAATCGCTACAGGTGGAATAACCCCATTTAAAGCTGAAGTCTGGTTTATTTCCAAAGCATTTAAACTTGATGTCAAATGGGGAACCGCAGGAGCTATTCAAGTTGAAGATCCCCAATACCACATCATTCTTCCTGTCAGAGCATTCGGTCAATACGGAATTACTGTTGAAGACTCTGCGCTGTTCCTAAGCAAAATGATCGGCATGGTTCCAGCGTTTGTCGAGAAAGTCCTCGCTGATTACTTCAAGGGCATAATCATCACCCGGGCAAAAGACCTGATCGCCAAATACCTGGTTGATAAACAAATTTCTGTTCTTCTACTCTCTGCACATCTCAACGATATCTCGAATACCATCGAGCGTCAAGTTTCAGAAGAGCTGGCGGCTTACGGAGTTAAAATCGTAAACTTTACCGTAAACTCCATATCGACCGATGAACAGGACCCTGCGGTGAAAAAACTCCGTGCGGCAATGGCGAAAAAGGCTGAAATGGATATCATCGGCTACAACTATCAGCAGGAGCGTTCTTTCGATACGCTCGAAACCGCAGCAGGTAATTCAGGAAACGGCGGAATGATGAACGCAGGAATGGGTTTGAGTACGGTTGTCCTTTCCTGTGTTATGTTGTGTGTTCAAAGTGAACTTATTACAAATTTATCCTGACAGTAAACTTTTATTTCCATGGGCGAGAGATGGACGGTTCCTGTGAATTTTCCGCGGCAGTCGCAGCTTTGTTTTGAAGTCGAAGCGTTGATAAAGAATGTCCACACGCGGTTTTGTCCATCAATACGGCGCATGGTCATCACCCACGGATTGCTGTTGAAGAACACCTTTTCTCTGCCGAGAGACTTCATGATGGCGGCAAAAAACTCTGATTGTGAGAACCTGAGAAGTTTGAACATCGCACCATCTACGGCGACTTTTCCAGCCTTGACGCATTTGGTGTAGGCTGTGATTTCTCCTGTACGGGACTCTCTGCCGATGATTTCCGCGTCTGACGGAGCAGTTACCGGAACAAAAAGCTCTCCTGATATCGGGGCATCTTCGCTGCCGTTGAAATCGACTCCGCCATATTTGGGACTTGAGAGTGTTGAAACGGGAATATCCAATGCCGTGGCAAGAAGAGTGCACTCTTCACAGTTTTCATCGTATCTTGGAACGGCTCCGAAAATCAGCAGTTTTCCGCCGTCTGCAACAAAGTCAGCGAGCTTGAGCTGAAGACTTTTTCTCATAACTCCTCCGCAGAGGACGCAATGCACCACATCTTTATCGAACTTTGTTTCGGTATCGATGATCTGCGGAACCATATCTGCCGCAAAAACTGTCGAAAGCAGGCTCTGTCTCATGTGACTGCGGAGCTTGGTTCTTCCGACGGTATCGGGCAAATCATCCTGATATCCCGGACGCCAGCTATCCCAATCCATTATGATTGCCACATCGGTATCGGGTTTGGACTCAATCAACGCACTCTGCTCCACGGCAAAGGTGCTGAACTTCTTAACCGAGTCGTATGCCGGACGGCAGACTCCCTCAGCCGAAACGGGAGCTCCGTAGTCATACACCTTGCATGACCAGCCTGAACCGGGGGGATTTTCGCCTCCGGCAAAGACGTATCCGTTGTGTCCCTGCATACCGAAGGCGAGGTGGGCAAAAAGCGATGCCGCGAGGTCTTCGGCGGTAACAGGAGGCCATTGAGCGATGTTTCCGTACTGAAATTCAGGTATCCACGCGGGATAACCCAGAGAGTTCAACATTCCGCATGAGAGAAAGTTTTCCACAATCTTCTGCGGAGTCGGATTGTTTTGAGGCCAATCCTGACTCAGATTCCAGTAGTGGTCACAGCCGACGATAAAATCTTTGCCGAGCAGAGAGATGCTCTCCTGAAAATAAGCGGTAAGTCCGATGTTTCCTGAGTTGTGGCAGAAGGGAATATCTATGCCGTTTTCCACCGCAGTATCGCGCAGGAATTTCATAAACTCCGCGGTCATCGCGCAGTAGAAGTCGCCATAGTCGTTTTCTATTCTCGCTCGCACAATCTCATCCGCAAGCTCCGTGGCAGGGAAGATATCTTTGAACTCTTTTGCCGCTGTCTTATACGCCGCGTTGACTTTTTCAATCGCGCCGTACCGCTGACGCAGGAATTTTGCGTACCTGCCGTCATTTGAACCGAATCCGCAGGTATCACGGTTGTAGTCGAGACTGTCGCGCCAGACGTGAACTCCGGTTGTTTCGTTGTCGAGCTGGAATATAATTATATTGCCTCCGCGGCTCGCCAGATGGGGAACAAGACGCTGGCATATTTCGCGGTAAAAACGTTTGACTTTTTCCACCAGCACGGGGTGCATATAGGATATCGCCGAAAGATGTATCGGGGTACCGTCAATCCTGCGCGCCAGAACTTCGGGGTAATTTTCAATCAGCCAGTCCGGAAGTCCGTCTGCCATAAGCTCAGAGTAGCTGTACGGTCCAGGACGGACTATCACGTTCAACCCCTCTTCGGCGGCGATGGTGCAGTAATCGGCAATATCGGTGATGCCGTCTACGGCATTGAAACGGAACACTCCCTCTTCAGGCTCATGGAAACGCCACGGAAGATAGGTCGCTACGGTATCAGCTCCGCTTGCTTTGAGTTTGGCAAAGCGGTCTCTCCACTCGGATTTTGCCACGCGGTAGCAATGAATTTCGCCTGAGGCAAAGTAGAACGGTTTGCCGTCGCGCAGAAAGTGTTCGCGGTTCCAGCTTATCATATTTTTATTTCCTTATAATCTCATACGCCATAACGCCCTGTTTGAACATGGCAGTATTGGCGGTGAAGGTGATTTTCTTATCTGTTTTGCGGCACTTGACTTCACCCAGACGCGCTCCGTCGGCTGAAATGGCATATACCGTAACTCCATTTGAGGGGATATTGAGCGTCACAGTCGTTTTGGCGTTGCGGACAAGCAGCGGAAGCCTGCCGGGGAACTTGCTCTCAATCTTATAGAAGCCGTCTTTCTGCAAGACTGCATCCATTTTCATATCGACATTGCTGCCGTTCATTTTGCAGGTTCCTGAGGTGACAAAACGCCGTGCACCGCGGGCAGGATTGATATCCTTGAGCTTGCCGTTATCACGCCATGACCATTGCTTGTTGACGCAGGTAGTACGAATTTTAAAGCCGGCGGCTTCGATATAGCCGTTATCCTGGAATTCGATTTTTCCAAAGCAGCAGACCGCTGCAAGTACTGTACAAAAAACAACGGCACATTTCGTTGACATAATAAAAACTCCTGTTTCAAGTATATTGTTGTATGCTCAGTTGAACAGTATATATTATATCAAAAAAGTAAAAAAAGCAACCCCGAAAACACGCAAATATATATAAAATTGTAAAAAATAAATCTATTTTCCACAATTTCACAATAAAAACAGCTTATTATGGGTATTTTTGTAATACTGTGAGGAACGCCGCCCTGTTCGAGCGTTACTTTATTTTGAAAAGTTTACAGAGCGCGTCGAAACGCTCAAGCGTTGCCGGAGCAAACTTTTTCATGCCGCGGCGCACCTCTTCAAGACTCTTTTCGGTTCCGTCTCCGGACTTGGAAAAAAATTTGTCCGCAAGGCATACCGCTTTCTCTTCTAACGTCTCCGGAAGATAATCACGCTCCGGAAGCGGAAGTTTCTGCTCGCGGATATCCTCGATACTCAATCCAGACCCCGTGTGACGCTCGCAGATCCGGGCGTGTCTTTCAAGGTCTATATCGTGCTGCTGAGCATACTCCCGCAGCAGTTTTGCTCCAATGATTCCGTGGGTGATATAAGGAGCATTTCCGGTACAGAATATTCCGGGAGCATGGCATTTGAATATACCTATATCGTGCAGAAGCGCACCCTCTGATACCAGCTTCAGGTCAAGATCAAGCCCGGAGGACTCCGCGATGGCAAGTGCCTTCTTCCGCACATTTTCGCTGTGGGAAATCAGCGAACGGCGCAGCTGACCGTCTTCGGGATAGTAATATTCGATGATCTCTTTCATCATCCCCCTCCTGTTTTGCGGTATTTCAAAGGTAGGCAGGAGTGATCTCCATTCCCGCCGGATATACGTTGAGATTTTTGAATTTTTCCGATACTGCGACAAGGCTGTACGGCCAGACCAGAAAGGTGTACGGCTGATCGCGGTGGATTATCTCTCCGATCTTGTGCGCGAGCTCTTTGCGTTTTGCGGAGTCGAACTCCGAACGCATCTCTTCGATCAGACGGTCTAGTTCGGCGTTTGAATAGGATATATGGTTGCTTCCTCCCTGAGCTATCTGGCTTGAGTGCCAGACCTGATACATATCAGGATCAAAGTTGCTCGCCCAGCCGAGACAGCAGGCATCGTAGCTTCTTGAATCGAGTCGGCTGATATAGTTTGACCACTCTATGACCTGGATGGACATATCTATTCCGGCGGCGGCAAAAGACTCCTTCAAAAGCGGCATGAGACGCTGCTGGATGCTGCTGGTCGCTATCTGCATCATGGTAAAACGGAATTTTTTACCATCTTTTTCCAATATTCCGTCTCCGTCCACATCGCGCCAGCCTGCCTTGGCAAGAAGCTTCTTCGCCCTCTCGGGATCGTAAGGCAGCGGTTTTAATTTGGGATTGGTGAAATTACTGCGCGGAAAGAACGGAGTCACGGCTATCTCAGCAAGATCATGGTAGATATCCCGGCATATCCGCTCGCGATCGACCAGCAGCGTCAGAGCAGTACGGACATCGCGGTCGCGGAAAAGCGGATTATTCTGATTGTAGCCGATATAGGTGTATTGCGGAAGCAGATACTTTTCCTTGCGCAGACGCGCCGCCTTGAACTGCGGAGTATCTGTCCGCTTTATCCATTGCTCAGGAGTCAGAGACAGTCTGTCGATCTTTCCTGACATCAACGCCTGAAAACAGGTATTGGGATGGCTTATGACTTCAAAACGCAGCTCATCGAGCGGAGGGGCTATTCCGTATTTCGCTCCGAAATAGCGCGGATTGCGCTTGAGGACTATCGCCTGTGCCTTGTCCCACCTGTCGAGCATATAGGCTCCGGAAGTTACAGGAAGTTTGTTCCGCAGGTGGTCTGAGTTGAACGCATTTCCGTCAAACTTTCCGTCAGGAGCGTAATAATGGCGGGGCAGCGGAGAGAGTCCGAGGGTACATGCCACGGCTCCGTAGAAGGGCTTTTTCCAATACACCATAAACTCGTAGTCGTTGACTATCTCTATCTTTTCCAGATCCTGATAGTAGGCTTTGAGGTGGGAGGAGTTGACGTTTTTGTCTTTGATGACATCGACCATGAACTTGAAGTCATGGGAAGTTACCTCAACGTCTTCATGGCGTTTTCCGGTAACGGGATCGGTGACGTCGCAATATTTTATTCCGCGTCTCAGTTTGATGCGGAATACTTTTTTATCCGGAGATATCTCCCAGCTCTCAGCTGCCATCGGCTCGAAAACATCCGGATTTTCCCAGTTGCGCTCTGCGAGAGATACTGAACAGAGCGCAAGCAGCTGCGATGCCGTGGCTTCGTTGCAGATGATTGGATTGAAATTGGGTGGCTCGGCATTTATCGACTGCACCATCCTGCCTCCGGAGCGGGCGGCGGGATCAAAGTATTTCAAATTGGCGATATTGCTCTTGATGATTGCTTTTTCAGGAGCAGTTTTTTCCACCCTCGCCGCAGGAACCGTTCCCTGTTTTTCGAGCTGTTCGAGCAGCCTGACATTGACCCGGTGCAGGCGGTCAACGGCATTTATTCCGACGATGCCGAGATAGATGACTGCCAGCGTAAGAACGGTGAGGATGAATTTGAGATAAAAGCCGGAACGCATATTTTATCCCCTGAATTCAATGAGTTGGCAACTGTGCGGAGCAAGCTCGATCTCGAACAGTTTTCCGTCATGCGAAACGGATTTTCCGCTCCAGAAGTCGGTTGCTTTCATATCTTTGGAGATACCGGATTTTTCCAGATCGAAGGAGAAGGTCTTTTTCTCGTTGTCATCCCAGTTGATGGCAAGCAGACGGACTCCGGACTTGAACTTCTGGACAAATCTCCACGGAAGCTCTGACTCGAAGAGTTCAAGACAGACTCCCGCCTCTCCGGGCTCAGCGGAGACCGTTTTGCGGCAGAGTTCAAGTCCCTTTTCGTTGAGCAGGGTCATCTTGTCGGAGAGGTTCAGCACGCCTCCGGAAATGATCGCAACTGAGAGCAGCACCTCGGGCTCATTCTCTTTGAACGTGGCGAGATCAAACTCTTTGTCCGCAAGATATTGATCGTTGGGAGCAACATAGACATACGTCGGCTGCAGGCGGTGCATATCGGGGTCAACCGAGGTATGCTCAGCGCGGCAAACCGCGAAGTCGGGGTCATTTATCCAGAGTTTGCGGTTCTGCCAGTAACGCGCCGCCACAACGGGAGCATTGACTTTGGTGTTGCGCCATGTGGCGTGGATATCCGCTCCGATACGGCAGGCGTTGAGGCCCTTTGAGCCGGAAGAATAGACGTGACCACAGCCGAGTATCTCAGCTCTGTCACCCGTTCCGCGGCGCACGCTGTCTATGATGAGACGCACGATATCGTCGCGGCGGCACTTCGGGTCTGCATGGCGGAAAGCCTGGATGACGGGTTTCAAAAAGTCGATCTTGAAGTAGCCGTATCCGTAATCGGTGAAGCGGCGGAATGTATCCTCGAGAAACTTCTGTGCCTTTTCAGTAGTCGGGTCGAGCACAAAACCGTAACGCTTCATGCACTGGTAGGCGAGACAGGGCTGACCTCCGCGGCTCTTGGCGAGCATATCCCAATCCATCTGAGCGATGCGGGCGTGAGGTTCGACGATACCCGGAGCGATCCAGAGACCGGGAACAAACCCCATCTTGCGCAGCTCTCCGGCAAGGGTATCCATTCCGGAAGCAAAGTAGTGATTGGGTTCCCACTCTCCGTAGCAGTACTGCCAGCCGTCGTCGATGATTATGCGTTTGACATATTTGGAGAGAACAGGGTCGCGGTGGATGAATTCGGCGTTTTTCAGCACCTCATCTTCGGTGATAGTCCAGCGGTAGTAATCCCAGGTGTTCCAGCCGCAGACGGGGTCGGAGAACTCTTTTCCCGGCTCGGAAATCTCGTTGCCGTACTCTTCGAGCAGGGCATAGCCGTCGGAGCTTTCGCGCACGGTGAGCTCAGGAAACTCCAATTCGACTGCTCCGTAATATTCAGCAAGAGAGGTGATGGATATATTTTTGAGTGCGCACTTGACTCCGGTACAGGTGAACTCAGCCGGAAATCCCGCCTGATAGGGAGTTGACAGCTGCATGGTGACTCCGTCGCGGGTGATGGAGACCACGGTCTCACCGAAGATGGAAGTCTCCTCTTCAAGTTTTTTCAAGTCGTAGGAGCTGCAGCCTTTGAACGCGGTCTGAGGCAGGATATGATCCGCCGCAAGCTCGGGAAGCTCAAAGTATTTGAAAACCACCTTGTCCTGCACTTTATCCAGAACGGCGGTGACTTTGAAGGATGAACGGTAAATCTTTTCTGTTACTTCAAGTTTCCATTTTCCGCCTGCTTCAGCAGTATAAACTCCGTCTGATTGCAGCTGCCAGTTGAGGGCAACGGCGTCGCCTTCTCCGAATGAGACGCTGCTGTTGAAGACAATGGACGGAAACTTTTCAAGTTTTACGACAGGTTGACAAGACATAATAGATCACTCCTTTGTGTTGTTGTTTTCACGGGCAAGTTTGCTGAAAAAGTGGGCGTTGGGAACTTTTGCGTAATAGGGGTAACGCTTTTTGAGCTCCTCAGAGGCATCCGGAGGTATATGCTGAAATCTCTTATAGAGCCAGAGATACTGCTCAGGGTACTCACGGATGTACTTTTCAGATATATCAAGGAGAGCCTGCAATATCTCAGCATCGCTCTCATACTCTTCGAACGGCTTGGGCAGGTCTTCGGAGAGAGAGTAGAGTTTTCCATCCGCATGGCGGAGACTTATTCCGAACATGATGGCGCAGGGAATATTTCTTGCGTCACAATATCTTTTCAGCACGATGGGTCCGGAACTGCTGGGAGAGGGAACTCCGAAAAAGTTGACGAAAACGCCTCCATCGCGGACCCGGGTATTCTGGTCAACGAGAATGGCGATGCTCTTTCCGTCTCGGAGAGCTGACACACAGCTGCGCATCGCTCCTTTGGAAAATATCACCTCAAATCCTGCCGCTATTCCGCGCACACGGTCATTGAAAAATTTGTTGAGGTATTTATTTTTGACCGGCTTGGCGATCGCTGCCATTTTCACTTTGGCGTGGTAGGTCGCCATGATTCCTGAACCCTCCCAGCTGCCGTGGTGCGAAGAGACATAGAGCATACGCACATCGTTGCGCGCAAAGTTCTGGAGTTTTTCCCTGAGACACTCCGGCATCACGTAACATCTTTCAATGCGCTCGGGTCTGCCGTCAGTCCAGAAGAACTCGATCATGTTCCACAGCATATTGAATATGGATTCAAATCCGACTTTTCTGATCTTTTTCTTATCCCAGTCAGGAAATGCGCATTTGATGTTGGCGCAGACAAGCTTTGACACTCCGGGAACCATCCAGGCGATGCGCGCAAAAAATCTTGCGGTCACCGGAACCGCCCATCCGGGCAGACTGCGTATGGTATAATAACTGAGCATTGCCGCGCAATACAACACAAACTCTCGAATTTTTTTCATCACTCAACTCTTTCTTGAAATACCTCTGCCGCGCAGAAAATTTTACTGATCAACTGTTGCTTTTTGTCACCCGGTAAAGTGCGTATGCCATCAACAGGAAGAACACCGGACCGAAAACATACAGTCCCCTTACTCCGCAGCTGCTGACTACCAGACCTGCGACAAGCGGAGAGAGAAAGTTTCCGCAGCTGCGCATACTGGCGGCATAGCCGAAGATAAGTCCGCGGTTTTCAGCTGAGGTGCGGCGGCTCAACCATATCTGGAGAGCTGGATCGAGACCGCTTCCGGCAAAAACCGCTATAAAACGGAAGAAAATACCGCTCCGAGCGTCGAACTCAGACTGATCGCCCCCATCGCCACGGCGGCACATATCGACGAACATATCGCTATGCGCCCGGGAGAGAAGCGGTCTGAGAGTATTCCGAGGGTAAATCCTGAGACTACTCCGGCAAATCCGCAGACTGCTGATAAAGCTCCTGTCCAGCCTGAGGCTCCCGTCAGGGTGCCGAGGATATCCTGCACCAGCAGCGGAACAAATGACATATCGAAATGACGGCAGAACATGACGCAAGCCATCAAGAGGACAATAGGCAGAGCCGCCTTGAACGCCTTGCCCCGCGGGACAAGTGTGGAAAAGAAATTCCGCATACGCGTATTCTGCGGAACAAAGTGCTCGCGTACTCCGTACCAGACCAGAATAAATGAGGTGGTCATCAATACAGCAGTAGCGAAAAAGGCGTTGCGGTATCCGAAATATTCAGCGAAAAGGCCTCCGAGAAAAGAGCCAGTCATGTGGCCTGAAAACATCGCGCTGTGCAGACTGCCGAGGGCAAAACCGTTGTGTTCCTCCGGAGTCTGGGTCGATATAAGGGTCTGCGCCGCCGAGACCGTTCCGCAGAACATACCCTGCACCAGACGCAGGAATATCAGAAACACCGGCTCGGTCGCGACACCCATGAGGCCGATAGCCACAGCTCCGCCGATATACGATCTCAAGAGCATCTTTCTTCTGCCGAACTTATCAGCCAGAGCTCCCCAGATCGGAGCAAAGAGCATCATGGTAAGCGGAGCACTCGCTCCGAAAAGAGCGACATAAACAGGAAGTGACGAACTCGGCACCTGAAGATCTTTCTGCATAAAAAACGGAGCAAAAGGCAGTCCGAAAGAGAAGCCGTTGGCGGCGATGAACTGCGCCATCCAAACGACAAAAAGCTGCCGCTTCCAATTTTTGCGGAAATCTGCTGCCGGCTCCAAAACGACCTCCCGGAGTATAATAAACGTTGTGTTGATACACCTTCTTTTAAAATACTCTTCTCAGCATGAAAAATCAAGGGATTTTCTGGAATAAATCTCCAATCTGCTGGAATAAATCTCTTCCGAAAGAGTGTCGCATATCCTGGCGTTTTCTGAAAGCACATCGAACCCGGGATACAGCGTGCGGTCGCAGTTCTGGCAATCGAGCAGCAGACGGAAATAACCGTCCGAAAACCGGGAAGATGCCGGAATGGTATGGCTGAGCGTGAGATTTCCGAGACAGAGGTGCGGTCCGGAGCGTTTCGAGCAGAGCGTGAGAAGTATCGACGGGTGCGGTTTCAACTCGAGCTCGAGACGGTTTCCGGGAAGAGATATGCCGTTGGGTGAAAACGGCATGGAGTTCCCTTTGAAATCCACGCAGATAAAACTGCGGTCACAGGCAAAATATTTACCTGCAAACAGCCTGAACTGCACCCCCTTCCAGCGTTTGGCGGAGCTCGAAAGTATCACATCGGCGCAAGTCGGAGTGCGGGAGTTTGCGGCAACTCCATTTTCCTGCAGATACCCTTCGTACTGTCCTGAAAAGAGCAGCCGCCTGCCGGTAACTTTACGGAGAGCATTTTCAAGTTCCGAATTTATACTGTCAAAATCAAATTTTCCCGGACACTCCATGATGCAGTACCCCAGCATGAGCAGAAGATGGCTCTGAAACATATCCGTCACGATGCCCGCGCTGTCGAAATAGGAGGCTCTTCCGGCAACTCCGCAGCTCTCCTGGGTCCCGATGGTGATGCGCTCTATGCAGGAGTTGCTCCACACTCCTGAAAAGAGAGTATTGGCGAATCTCAGCATCAAAATATTCTGCACATCATCTTTGCCGAGATAGTGGTCGATAAGGTATATCTGATGGGGTTTTGCCAGACGCTGAAGGATATCCCGGAGCATTCCGGCATCTTTGCGGTCTCTTCCGAGCGGTTTTTCCAATACGATATTGCGGAAAGCTGTTGAAGAGCTCTCTTCAAACATTCCCTGCTCCGACATGGCTGAAAGTGTACTGCGGTAGGCGGTAAAGGGCAGAGCATAGTAGTATATCCGCGGATATCTGAACTCCGAGGTATCAAAGCTGTCGAGAAAGCAGGAGAGTTTTTTCCCCGCCTCCGGAATATCCGGATCGAAGTTGAAGTGATACACCTCTTTATCCAGCAGCTCATCGTAAGATACCGAGCGTTTAAACTCTTCAAGTGAGGAAAAACGTCTTGTGAGTGCAACTATGCGGCTCTCAGGATGGAGCAGCCCCGCTCTCTTAAGTCCGGCAAATGCAGGAAATATTTTGCGCTTTGCAAGGTCTCCGGACGCTCCGGACAGGACAAACAGACAGGGGGATGGAACCGTCTCGCGGCAGAACTTTTCGTCAAAGTCCTGAGAGAAAAACTCTGCGCCGGTCAGAGACATTCCATCCCCAGCAGTTCGAGCAGCTGCTCTTCGCTCTGCACCCCGATAGCTGAACCCGTCGGCTCACCGTCGCGGAACACCATCAAAGTCGGAACCACCTCGACGTGACAGATACGGGCAAGCTCAGGCTCCCGGTCGATATCGACTTTGAGTATCTTCAGCTCCTCCGGAGCTCTGCCCGAAGCGCACCACTGGTCGATGATACCGCTCTGGCGGCGGCACGGACCGCACCAGGCGGCAAAAAAATCAACAAGACAGAGACCGTTTTCCAGGGACGTTTCAAACTCTTTTATACCGATGTGTCTGATGGAAGTCATAATGGATAAGCTCCTTGATATATTCGACTCCCCCCGGAAACAATATAATGCGGTACAAAGAAAAATCAAGCGTTTCCCGGAGCAATTCCCAACTCAGAGCTTTTTCACCAGCTCGATCGCGGTAAAGCCTTTGAAGTCAGGAATTTTCACTTCGCAGTAATTTCCGTTCACCGTGAAATCTATCTCGCGGCGGTCGGAGCCGAACAGGACTTTATCCACCTCAAAACCGTCGAGCCTGACCGATATTTCAGCATTGTGCAGCTCGATCTCATCTTCGACGGCAAAGCTCTTTCCGCGCGCCTCGGGAACATAGTTCAAGATGGAGACGATCTTGCGGTCCGCCTCTTCGGCGAGCGATACGCGGGTGAAGGAGTAGAGATTAGCGGTTTTGAGCTGAGGCTCGGCGATAAAGCACCTGATATACTCCGCGACCTGATCTCTCAGATGGTCGGCTCCGCGCTCATAGCTGCCCGAAAAGATGTGTCCGGCACAGAAGAGGCGGTTTTGATTGGTCACCTCAAAGGGAAATTCTGTCGCCTTTTCCGGAGGGAAGTAACTGACCACCATTCCATCTTTGAATCCGGCTGAGCAGTAGGGCTTTATCAGAGCTCCTGCGCCCGTGCCCTGCGGAAGGACTTTCACCTTGTCTGCTCCGGAATAGATGGATAACGGCATTCCCGGAGCCTCGTAATAGCAGGGCAATTCAGCTTTGCCGACATACTCGACGCCGAAAAATCCGCCGAGCTGTTTTGCCGCCTGAGTTCCGCAGGCGATGACTCCGCCCTTGAAGGAGTCCAGACGCCTGACCAGGTGTTCGGGAAATTCGGAGTTTTCCGGAAGTATAATCAGTTTGAAGCTGTCAAGCGAACGGTCGGCGTTGGTTATGACGCTGAAGGGAAGTTTCAACTCTTCGAGCATACGCACCGCTCCGCGCAAAGGAGACTGGAGACTGTAAAGCTCCTCTTCCGAGCTCAGCACGATCGCGATATCGTTGTTCCTCGGAGCCGAGGTGTAATACGGCTCAAACTCCCGGAGTTTGTCATAAGTTTCAGCAATTCTGTCAAACACCGGCTGATCGAGATCGCCTTTGGGGTTGAAGTGACCTCCGATCTCGGGACGCAAACCGTACATAAGTCCGTAGAAGAGATCGTAAGCGAGACTGTTGACGGTGCGCAGACCTCCGAAGTCGCCCCAGTCGTAAAATCTGCCGGTCATATTGAAGACAGGTTTTCCCGGGCGCAGCTCAGGAACCCAATGCACCAGCGTCGGAAGGCACTCGTAGCCCCACTCGGAGGTCGGGAGACACTCGCAGTCGTAGAAGGTGTCATATTTTCCCGGATAGCAGAACTTTGTATTGAAAAACAGCTCTCCGTCCGGAATGAGCTTGAACACATGCTCTCCCACTTCGCGGCAGTAGTCGCTCAGCACATATCTGCCCAGCTCCTCATGCGATTTGATGCCGAGCTTCTTCATCAGCTCTTTGCAGCGCGGACAGTAGCACGGGGTGGTATGGACGCAGTCGATGAAAAATCCGGATATATAGGGATAGAGATTGACCACCTCGGATATCATAGCCATAAGGTGCTGTCTGAACGGAGAGTTGAGACACATACGCACGGCAAAGGGGTCTCCGGGCCAGCGTTCAAAATACGTGGAGCCGTCTTCATAGACTAAATTCCACTCGGGGTGCTGTATGGATTCGATACCGCTGATACCTCCGTTGAGATAGGCGGCAAGCTTGATGTTGTGTTTTTCGCACTCTCTGGCAAAACCTCCGAGGATATCCCTGTCGAGAGCGGGATGCGGAGTTCCGAGCTTTGTCGGATAATAGGTGAAACCGCGGTTGCAGCGGGCATGGACGGTGAGGAAATCCACTCCGCAGCGTTTGACCTCGCGGACAAAAGCCTCAGTATCAAAATTGACGCCGAAATCATAGACGTCCGGCTGGGTGTGGTTGTCGTAAAACAGGGCATACTTGGGGTCAAACATAAAATATTTTCTCCTGAAGAGTGTTTGAAAATCAGCGGTATATCCAATGCATTCTGTCGGTTTGCGTAAGCATGATAGAATATATCATTGAACTGCTGTGTTGTCAACACATCTCCCGGAGCACGATGCTGTTTTCCGACATGAAGAGTATTTTACCAATTCCTGAAAGGAAGTTCAGGCTGGTATCCGCGCACCGGACGCGCAGCAACGCATATATTCTCGGACTGAACAGCGGAACGGCGGAAGATGTTCAAAATTTTTTTCCACATAATATTTTCTCCTTTGACGTTTGGACGTTTGCTTTTTGCTTCTGGACATAATATATTATCAGCAAGTGGACAATTTGTGTCCACTCTGAAACAGATTGCAAAAATTTTTAAGATTTTTTGGAGAATAAACCTTATGCCCGTACAGAAATCGCGTTTCCACCGCCTTATGCGCATAGCCGCGCTGCTCAAGGAGAACCGTTATCCCAACTCCGAAACGCTCGAAAAGGAGTTCCGGAGGATGGCTCTCGAAGAGGGATTGGATATCGAATGCGGAAAAAAGACCATCCTGCGCGATATGAAAGTGCTCGAGCAGGAATTCAACTGCCCGCTCGCCTTCAGCCGCTCACGCAACGGATATTATCTGAAACACCACGGCTGGGATCTTATCCTTCCGGCGGTACTGGATGAAAACGAGATGCTCGCGGCAGTCATCGGAGCTCGGATATCCGAAGCGATATTTCCCTCTCCGCTGAAGAACAGGATCCGCAATGCGGTGGACTGCCTTCTGCAGAACAACAATCCGGACTTTCTCGATACAGCCAACATGGACAGCCTCAGTATCCTGTCGGGACTATCCGCCGACATCGCTCCGGATATCTTCATGACCGTCTTTCAGGCGTGGCAGGAGCACCGACGGCTCAAAATATCATACGCCGACTGGCAGGGAGGCGCAACTGAACGGATGATCGAGCCGCACACTCTGGTATTTTACAACAACTCCTGGTACACCAAGGCGTTCTGCCGTCTCAAGGAGCAGCCGCGCACCTTCGCGCTCCAGAGGATAAAACACGCCGAACTGCTGCACGGAAAATTCGATCCGGACAAAGAGATAATTTCCTCAGTTAATCCGGATGACTTTCTGGGATTTGAAAAAATCAGAAATGTAAAACTCAAAGCCGAAAACTACGCGCTGGACAAGTTGAAAAACTCTCCGCTGCACAGCTCACAAGTGATACACTCCGACGGAACCGTTGAAATCCCGGCGATAGCCCGCGAAGTGCTGTTTCCCTTCATCTTTTCTCACGGAGGCAATATCAAACTCCTGGAGCCTGCCGGGCTCAAATCTGAACTCAGGGAAAAGCTGCTCAAGATGCTTTCAGACTGCTGAGATCCAGTTTATACCGCGTCCGTTGATGACATAAATCTGTATTTCAGGATAATTATACATTTTAAAACTCCTGAAAACGCGGTTTTGCGCTCATAAAAACTTGTAAACAGCTCCTTTTAGAGTTATATTATATGTTTTGCGGGGCTCCGCTCAGGAGCCGTATTTTTATTTTTTTTGCGGCGGATGGTAAAAAGAAAGGATTATTCCGTCCGGTAAAAAGTCAGAAAGGTTAGTCAATCATGAAAAAAGCAGCTGTTGCCGACGCGACATTGAGGATGTGTGAAAACTCCGGATGTACGCTGGGGTTCAAGGAGAAAATCGAGATAGTCAAGCAGCTCGACCGACTTAGTGTCGATGCTATTGAGACTGCTCCGCTGCTTAATGGCAAATCTGATGTACTTTTCCTACATACCATTGCTCCGTTGACCTCGAAATGCACTATCAGCTGTGCGGTTCCGCTGGATGACGCCCTCGTCGATCTCAGCTGCAAAGCTGTCGTCAAAGCGGCAAAACCGCGCCTCAATATCCTCGCTCCGGTGTCGGCGGTGCAAATGGAGTACCATTGCCACAAAAAGCCTGATGCCGTGATCGAAAAACTCGAAGAGGTCATCAAAAAAGTCTGCTCCTGCAATATCGAAGCCGAAGTATCTCTGCTCGATGCCACCCGCGCCGAGCGTGATTTCCTGCTCAAAGCGATCAGGTGTGCCATCTCCGCCGGAGCGAAGATCATCACCGTTTGCGACTCTGCGGGAATGCTTCTTCCGCCTGAGATGCACGATTTCATCTCTTCACTCAAAACAGATATCCCTGAGCTGGATGAAGTCGTCCTCTCGATAGAGTGCTCCGATGAACTGCACATGGCTCCCGCCTGCGCAGTAGCCGCTGTGCTCGCCGGAGTCACCCAGATCAAGACTGCCGCCGGAGTTCCGGGAAAACTGCAGCTCAAGGCGTTTGCCGATGTACTCAACGCCAAGGGTGAATCCCTCGGAATAGACTCAGGTCTCAACCGCACAGCCTGCGGCTCGATCATTCAGGTGATCGACTCACTCGTTTCCGGAAAAATAATTCCTGCCTCCCCAGAAAGGAAGCTCCAGATATCCGGCAATGGAGACTGGAAACTTGCCGCCGGCGAGGACATGGCAGCCATCGGTGAAGCCGTGAAAAAGCTCGGCTATGAACTCTCCGCCGATGACCTCGGCAAAGTTTACGATGAATTCGTCAATATCTCCCGCAAAAAGGAGGTCGGAGCCAAAGACCTCGACGCCATCGTTGCCGCCGTTGCCATGCAGGTTCCTCCGACCTACACGCTCAAGAGCTTCGTCATCAACAGCGGAAACGTCATCACCTCAATGGCGCACGTCGTTCTGCTCAAAAACGGAAAAGAGGTGCAGGGATTCAGCATGGGCGACGGTCCCATCGATGCCGCGTTCCTCTCGATCGAAAACATCGTCGGCAGACATTTTGAGCTGGATGATTTCCAGATCACCGCTGTCACCGAAGGACGTGAAGCTGTCGGTTCAGGAATCGTCAGACTGCGCTCGAACGGCAAACTCTACTCCGGCAAGGGAGTATCCACCGACGTCATCGGTGCGGGCATCAGAGCCTACGTTGACGCCCTCAACAAGATCTGTTACGAGGAGAACAACTGATTATGAAACTCTCCTTTTCAACCAACCGCTGGAACAATTTCAGCTTCGATCAATTTATCGATATAGCCGATGAATACCGCTTTCAGGGCATAGAGATCCATGATGTCCATGCTGTTTTCGATGTCGCTGAGCCGGGAAAAATCACCGCGCTCTACCGCCATCTCATGGAAAAACGTCTCGAAATATCCTGTATCGACCTTGTGTCGGATATCGCGGGCGACTCCGGGGCAGCTCTCGGAGAGCTCGAACTTGTGCTCGATGCGGCAAGAAGACTGCACGCGCCTTTCGTCCGCGTAAAAACTTCAAGCAGCGATGAGGGTGCCGCAGAGAGAGTCCGCAGCTTCCTCAGTTCCGCGCTGCCGCTCGCAGAGAAAAACGGAACCACGCTTCTCGTTGAGACCGTCGGAGTTTTTTCCGATACCGCAAAACTGCGCTCTCTCTTCGAGAGTTTTGTCAGCGACAACCTTGCGGCGTTGTGGGATCTGCATTACCCCTTCCGTATGCAGGGAGAAGCTCCTGAGGAGACCATCCGCAATCTGGGAGCATACGTCCGTCACGTTCACATGAAGGACTCCGAAAGCGCGGACAAACCCACGCTTATCGGAGAGGGCTCGCTGCCCATCGACGGAATAATGAACGCGCTGCGCTCTGTGAACTATGACGGATTTATTTCCATCGAATGGGATCCCCAATGGGATGAAGTGAGCGATATCGACATCATCTTTCCGCACTTCATCAGCTACATGAGCCGCTTTGAACTCGCCAGAATGAGGGGCGTCCTCTATGACAACAACGCCAAAACCGGCAAATATGTCTGGAAAAAAGAGACCCTTATCGAAAAGACCTTCTCTCAGGTACTCGATACCATGGTCAAAGAGTTTCCGGATCACCTGGCGTTCAAGTACACCACTCTCGACTATACCCGCACCTACTCAGAGTTCCGCGATGACGTCGATCAGTTCGCCCGCTCGCTCATCTCGCTCGGAGTGAAACCCGGAAGTCATGTCGCTGTCTGGATGACCAACCTTCCGCAATGGTACATCGCCTTCTGGGCGACTACCAAGATCGGAGCTGTACTGGTCACGGTCAATACCGCATACAAGATCGCCGAGGCAGAGTATCTGCTGCGCCAGAGCGACACCCATACGCTCATCCTCGAAAAGGGCTGGAGAGACTCCGACTATGCCGGAATCATTGCCCAGCTCTGCCCAGAACTTGAGACCACCCGTCAGGGAAGGCAGCTGCACTCCAAACGTCTGCCGTTCCTGCGCAACGTCATTACCGTCGGCTACCGCCAGAAGGGTGCTATCACCTGGGAAGATGCGCTCAGCCGCGCCAAAAGCGTTCCCGCTGAAGAGCTGCGCCGCAGAGCGGATGCCGTGGATATCCACGATGTCTGCAATATGCAGTACACTTCGGGAACCACCGGATTTCCGAAGGGAGTCATGCTCACCCATTACGGAGTCGTCAACAACGGCAAATGCATCGGCGACCGCATGGATCTTTCGACCGCCGACCGCATGATGATCGAAGTTCCGATGTTCCATTGCTTCGGAATGGTTCTGGCGATGACCGCCAGCATGACCCACGGAGCCACCCTGCTGCCGCTTCCCTACTTCTCAGCAAAACCCGCGCTCGCGTGCATCAATCAGGAAAAAATCACCTGTTTCCACGGAGTGCCGACCATGTTTATCGCGCTGCTCGGTCATCCGGATTTCCCCAAGACCGACTTCTCATACATGCGTACCGGAATCATGGCTGGTTCTCCCTGCCCGATATCGGTCATGCAGGATGTCATCGACAAGATGCACATGACTGAGATCACTATTGTTTACGGTCAGACGGAAGCGTCTCCCGGATGCACCATGTCCACCACCAGCGACCCCATCGAGGACCGCGTGGCGACCGTTGGACGGGATCTTCCGGAAATCGAAAACCGCATCATCGATCCGGAAACCGGACGCGATCTCGCTGATAACGAGGTCGGAGAGTTCGTCACCAGAGGTTATCACGTGATGAAGGGCTACTACAAGATGCCGCGTGAAACTGCCGCTGCCATCGACGCCGACGGCTGGCTCCATACCGGAGACCTCGCCCTCAGAACTCCTGAAGGCAACTACAAAATCACCGGACGCCTCAAAGATATGATCATCCGCGGAGGAGAAAACATCTATCCCAAAGAGATCGAAGAGTTCATCTACACTCACCCCAAAGTTGAAGACGTCCAGGTCATCGGAATTCCCGACAAGCAGCTCGGTGAAGAGATCCTCGCCGCCGTCATCCTCAAACCCGGTGAGACAATGACTGCCGAAGAGCTTCAGGCATACGTGCGCGCCAACATGGCGAAACACAAAGTTCCCAAATATGTGGACTTCGTCGAAGCGTTTCCGCAGAACGCCGCAGGAAAGATCCTCAAATACAAAATGCGCGAAGATGCCGCCAAGCGTCTCAACATCGCCAAAGTCGATGGCATCGTCGCCGACTGATACAGCTTTTACAAGGAACTCAAACTATGGATAATGAGAAAAAGTTCGTGACCATGGACGGTAACGAGGCTTGCGCCTACGCTGCCTATGCTTTTACCGAAGTTGCCGCCATTTACCCCATCACTCCCTCAAGTCCGATGGCGGGCAAGACAGATGCCTGGTCTGCCAAGGGAAAGAAAAACATCTTCGGTCAGACCGTGACTCTGGTCGAAATGGAGTCCGAGGCAGGTGCCGTCGGAGCGATCCACGGCTCTCTTGAGACCGGAGCTTTGTCAACTACCTTCACCTCCAGCCAGGGTCTGCTGCTGATGATCCCGGTGATGCACCGTATCGCAGGTGAGCGTCTGCCCGGAGTTCTCCATGTCGCCTCCCGTACCGTCGGAACTCATGCGCTCTCCATCTTCGGAGACCACTCCGACGTCATGAACTGCCGCCAGACCGGTTTTGCCATGCTCTCGACCGCAAACTCACAGGAGATCATGGATCTCGCTCCCGTCGCCCACCTTGCGGCGATCAAGGGAAGGATCCCTTTCCTGCACTTTTTTGACGGATTCCGCACCTCGCACGAGATGAGCAAAGTCGAGCCGATCTCCTATGATGAACTCGCAAAACTGGTCGATACCGATGCGGTCGATGCTTTCAGAGCACAGGCTTTGAATCCGGATCACCCCAAACTCCGCGCCACAGTGCAGAATGGAGATATCTTCTTCCAGGTCAGAGAGGCGAACAACCGTTTTTACAGCGAACTGCCCTCCATCGTTCAGGAGTACATGGATAAGATATCCGCTCTCACCGGACGCAGCTACAAACTCTTCGACTACTATGGCGCAGCCGATGCCGAAAACATTATCATCGCCATGGGTTCAGTCTCCGGAGCAGTCAAAGAGACCGTCGATTACCTCAATGCCAAAGGTGAAAAGTGCGGATTTCTGCAAGTGCGTCTCTTCCGTCCGTTCTCGGCGGAACACTTCCTTGCCGCTCTGCCCTCATCCGTCCGCAAGATCGCAGTGCTCGACCGCTGCAAAGAGATGGGCAGCGCAGGAGAGCCCCTCTATCAGGATATCTGCACCGTCGTCGCCAATGCCGGAAAAAACATCAAAGTCATTGGCGGCCGCTACGGTCTCTCAAGCAAAGATGTCGATCCCGGACAGCTCTGCGCGGTTTACAACCACCTGAAAAAAGATGATCCCCACGGAAACTTCACCATCGGTATCGAGGATGATGTGACCAATCTCTCACTTCCCTCCGCCGGAGTCATCTATCCCGACGATGAGCACCAGGTCTGCTGCAAATTCTGGGGTCTCGGCTCAGATGGAACTGTCGGCGCAAACAAAAGCACCGTCGAGATCATCAACGCCCACACTTCAAAATTTGCCCAGGCGTATTTCGAATATGATGCCAAAAAATCTTTCGGAGTCACCAAGTCGCACCTGCGTTTCGGAAACGATCCAGTCCGCTCCTCATACTATGTGAAATCAGCCGACTTTATCGGATGTCACAACGAAACCTACATCCGCCAGTACGATGTCGCAGGAGAGTTGAAAAAGGGCGGAGTCCTTCTGCTCAACACCAGCCTTGATGCTTCCGGTCTGGAAAAACTTATTCCGGGCTCTGCCAAACGCAAGCTCGCTGAAAAAGAGGCGAAACTCTACACCATTGATGCCGTATCTATCGCCTCCGAGCTCGGACTCGGAAATCATTACAATCTGGTGCTTCAGTCAGCCTTCTTCCATCTGGTCGATATCATTCCGGCGGAAGATGCCGACAACTACATGAAAGACCTCGCCCGCCGCACCTATTTCGCCAAGGGTGAAGAGGTCGTTGCCCGCAACTGCTCCGCCATCGACGCCGGAGCCAAGGCGTTCAAACGCATCGATATTCCGGCAAGCTGGCTCACCGCCTGCGATGAAGATGAATCCTGCAGCTGCAGCCGTCCGGCAGTAGTCAGAAACATCGCCGATCCCATCAACCGTCAGAAAGGTGATGACCTGCCGGTCAGCGCGTTCAAGGGCTATGAAGACGGAGTCATCGAAATGGGACTCACCGCCTATGAAAAACGCGGTATCGCAGTCAAAGTTCCGGTATGGGACAGCGCAAAATGTCTTCAGTGCAACCGCTGCGCTCTGGTGTGCCCGCACGCAGTCATCCGTCCGTTCCTGCTCAACGACGCAGAAAACGCCGCCAAACCCTCCGGATTTGATACCCTCGAAGTTCGCGGTAAAGCCGGACTTCACTTCACATTGCAGACCAGTTTCGCCGACTGCACCGGCTGCGGAGCGTGCGTCAACGCCTGTCCCGCCAAAGAAAAGGCGCTCTCCATGAAGCCGTACCGCAAAGTCGGTCCCCAGAGCGAAAAATGGGAATACGCTCTCAATTTGAGCGACAAAGGCGATGTCTTCGATATCTGGAGCATCAAAGGCAGCCAGTTCCGCCAGCCGCTTCTCGAATTTTCAGCGGCGTGTGCAGGCTGCGGAGAGACTCCGTATGCCAAACTGCTCACCCAGCTCTTCGGAGACCACGTTTACTGGGCAAACGCCACCGGATGCTCCCAGGCGTGGGGTTCTCCCATGCCCGGAATCCCCTACACCACCAACCGTCAGGGCAGAGGTCCGGCATGGAGCAACTCGCTCTTTGAAAACAACGCTGAATTCTCGCTCGGAATGGCTCTCTCTGTCAAGCAGCAGCGCGCCAAAGCCAAGATGCGTGTGGCTGAGCTCCTGACCATGGATATTCCGGAAAATATCGCTTCCGCCGCCCGGGACTACATCGCCTCTTTCGATGACGTAGCCGCCTCGCGCCGCGCCGGAGAAGAGCTCTGCCGCGTTCTCGAAAACTCAGATATTCCGCTCGCCAAAGAGATCATCAAGCACCGCGATATGCTCGCCAAAAAGACCTTCTGGATGTTCGGAGGCGACGGCTGGGCTTATGATATCGGTTTCGGAGGCCTCGACCACGTTGTCGCCAGCGGAGAAAATATCAACGTCCTTATCGTTGATACCGAGGTTTACAGCAATACCGGAGGTCAGTCCTCCAAAGCCACTCCCATCGGTGCCGTGGCTCAGTTCGCCAGCAGCGGTAAAGCAAGTCCCAAAAAAGACCTCGGAGCCATCTTCATGACTTACGGAAACGTATATGTTGCCCAGGTCGCCATGGGTGCCGATCCCAATCAGCTCATCAAGGCGATCAAAGAGGCCGAGGAGTTCAACGGTCCCTCCGTTATCATCGCATATACTCCGTGTCTCTCTCACGGACTCAAGTGCGGAATGGGAGGAGCTCAGGACGAAATGAAGCGCGCCGTCGATGCAGGTTACTGGGTGCTCTACCGCTATAATCCGGTAAACGAAAAACCCTTTACCCTCGACTCAAAGGCTCCGAACACCTCATATACCGAGTTCCTCGCCGGAGAGACCCGCTACGCGGCTCTCAAGCGCACATTCCCCGAAAACGCAGAGTCTTTCTTCTCACAGGGAGCAGCCCAGGCAGAAAAGAAATATCTCTACTACAAAAAGATGCAGGATAATCAGTAACATCGTTTTACTGAAAGTAATTTACAGGCAGGAGTAATTACCTTCCTTATTTCTGCATCGCATGACATGGGTATTTAAGAGGCTACTCGCCTCTTAAAAATCTCCCGGCAGGGGAGAGTCCCCTGCACCTCTGGACACATGATTTTGATAAAATCATGTATCCGATGCTTTTTGTGGGATGGAAAATTGAGACTTCTGCTCTTTTTTCTGCGAATTTCTGCTCCCGGCTTTATCCGCCTCTTCCCTGCGTTCGGCTCCGGGCGGCATAGTAGCCGCCCCTGAGCAGCCTTTTCTGGCTGCTCAGGCACTCTC
>SUVY01000024.1 GCA_015061775.1 Lentisphaerota bacterium
AAAAAGTTTTTTCGCTTTTCTTGAAAGGGTGAGAGGGGCGCGGGGAGAGCGGGAAAACTTCTTTTCTCGCGAAAAGAAGTTTTCCCGCTTTCCCCGCATCATCTCCCCATATCGGGAACAAAGCTTTTCAGAAAATCATCCGAAAGAAGTTTTTCAGGGTATGGTGATTTTTGAATGCTTCGCGGGCGTGGTATTTCGCCTTGTCGCTGAGCTTTTCGCGCGCGGCTTCACGACGCAGTTTGCTGTGAAAATCTGCCCTGCGCCTGCGTATGATATCTGAGTATTTTTCCTCAAGTTCAGGATGAGCGGCAACAAATTCTTCAAATATTCCCCAGGTGACTGACAACTTGCTGTATGATGCCGATGAGAGATTTCCTCCGTGGCGGCGGCGCAGAAAGACCGGCTCGGAGACCGCATAAAAACTGCACTCAAGGGAGAGATCAAGGAAAAATCCCCAATCATAGCTCACGCGCTTGCTGCTGTCAAAGCCCCCTTTTTGGCGGAAAAGTTCAAGCGGAACAAGCGTTCCGCAGTTATTGACCACAATGTGTTTCAGCAAATCTCCGGTTATTTTTCCGGAGGGATTATGCGCCATCTTGCGTTTGGTCTGGAGCTGTTTGCCTTCGGTATCTATGGAGATATACGTTCCATAACTGCAGGCGTTTTCTTCGCCGTCGGGGAGTGCTTCGTACAATCTCTCCACAGCATCCGGAAGAAAAACATCATCGGAGTCATTGAAGACTATATATTTTCCCTGCGCCAGCTGAGCCGCATGATTCTTTGCCGATGCATCGCCTCCGTTGGGCTGCCGCACGTAACGAATCTGAGGATATTTCTCGCGCATCAACTCTGCAGTTCCATCTGTCGAACCATCGTCTATCACGATTATTTCACAGTTGGGATAGCTCTGACCAAGCAGTGAATCAAGGCAGTACGGAAGATAATCCGCCCGGTTATAAGCGGATACACCTATTGAAATCAATGGTTTTTCATTCTGCATGAGAGCTTTTACTTTCTCCAACAGTTTCAGGTCATAAACACAGATAAAGTAATATATCACTCCGCCCCGGATTATGCAAGGGACGATTTTCAAAAAAACATTTGTAAAATCCGGTATTTACGGTATATTATTGCAGTAACAAACGTTAAAGAGAAGAAAAAGAGTTTCACATGGATATTCAATACACAAGACAGAATTCTGTTAAAAATCTGATATACGCATTATGGAACTACTACCTCTTTATTTTTGCTCCGCGCAAAGTATGGCAATGTATTTTGGCTGCAATACTTTTTTTGTATATCGCTGCCAATCCTTCAGACGAATTGCTTATCTTTATTGCGATCATCCACGTCGGATTGACGGTCATCGATTTTCCGCTCTTTGCGTTCAGTATGATAAAACAACTCAAGTTTTATGGTGTTTTTGAGCATGAAACTACCATCAGGATAACTTCAAACGGTATTGAGACAAGCTGCAACGGAAATGTCGTAAACTCAAAATTCGACAGCTTCTCCGGATATTTCATCTGGAAAAACACCGTCTGGATGCTCGGAGCGGATTTTGCTTTTGCCGGGGCTTTCACTCTAAAAAAGATGCCTGATGACGGCAAAGAGTTTATTGAACTGCTCCGGGAAAACAACTTGAAGAGAGTATCATTTTTCACAGTCAAACGCTGGATAACTCCCGCTATCGCCCTCTTGGCACTCGGAGTTATTATCTGGATAAACATCAAGTAATATTACCAGACACGGAAAATCCGGTGCATGGCGTTTTCTGATATCAATGTGCACTTGATACCAAAACGTTTCATCAATGCGTTTATATCTTCATTTCTGTTTATGACTGCCGCCGATCCTGAAGGCAATGTCTGAACTCTTCCGCGAGGTCCGTCAAAATGGAATTTTGCCAACTCAACTCCATTTAGTGCGCTGTAATACATCACGCTCCACGGGTCTGAGCTGAAACTCAAGTAGCAATATTGGAACTCCGTCTGCGACAAGATTTTTGCCGTTTCGTGCGGAACATGACTTTCTGAGCAATACCACGGAGCAAAAAAATCATCCTGCTCGGCTCCTTTGTTGACCGTTGACAACATGTTTACGGTAATGGAAAGAGTATTTATCAGGAAAACCATTCCGACAGAAAACGCGGCATACACAACTTTGACTTTGCCGACAGAAAAACCTTTGCTTTTTCTCACCAATGCAAATGCCCTTGACGCATACACGCTTATTACCCAGAGATATATTCCGAAAAATGGGAAATACACCCTCGGAAACGGAGCAACTTTTGCACAAAACACCAACGGCAACACTGCCGCAAATGACAACAATATAAGATGTCTGCTCCTGCTGATGCGTCCGGGAAAAAGAGATGTCAGCAAAGCTGATAACAAAACAGGAAGCGTACAAGCGGCAAAAGAGACAACTCCGGCAACCAGCGACGCTGCCCTGTCGTGCCACCCCTCCCCGAGCTCACTTGCCCTGATAAGCTGCCCAAGCAGCGGAAGCCAGAAAAGTGCAAATGCAGACAGCGTTATAATAATAAGCCAATAAAAACGCTTGCGTTTCCAGAATTTTATTCCTGCCGAAGGAACAGCACACACCGCGGCGGCTCCGACCACGAAGAGATTGCTCGGAAGTATCGAAACACAACATAGTGTACTTACAAACAGCTGGACTCCGCTGCGGAGCGTTCCCCTGAAGCAGAAATTGCGGGCACAGTAAAGTGTTATCATCGAAAACAACAGCGACAACATATATCCGCGCACCGATGTCGCGTAAATCAGAAAAGGAACCGATACTGCAAAACAGCAGAGCCCGGTACGGAAAACAAAGTTTTTGAAATTACTCCATGAAAAAACGATAAAACCGCAAGCCGCAGCAAAAGAGAGCATCCTGCACCAGACATCCGGAGCAACTCCATCCGGCATGACCAGATACCATATACGCAGAAGCATGGTAAAACCGATATGGTTATTGGGAATGACGTAACTCCAATAAATCTTATCCAATGGAAGCATGGCAAAGTTGAGCAGCGTCAACGCTTCATCGAACCAGAATGCACGCAAAAGATAACTCCTTGATGCCGCAAAAAACAGCCCGAGAACTATCAATAACGAATATTTTTTAAAAAACTTCATTTATCTTATGCAACACTCTTTCGGAAACGGCATAACGATATCCAGAAGAGCACGCTGCCAATCAAAAAGAGAAATACGTATTGTTTCCATACGACATCGATGCCTGCACCGCGGAACAGGATAGATGAACTCAACTCGACCAGATGGGTATTGGGAGCTGCAAGCATTATATCCTGAACCCAGCCGGGCATACTCTCGCGCGGAGTTGAGCTGCCGGAAAGCATCTGCATCGGCAAAAGCACCAGTATCAGCAGCATTCCGAGCTGCGGCATGTTCTGAGCAATACAGGCAAGAAAAATTCCGAGGCTTGTGACCGCAAACAAGTGAAGCGCAACTCCTATAAGGTAGAGCAACACCGAACCCTCTATCGGAATATGCATAGCCTGCTCGATCACCAGCAGCAATGACAATGCTGAAGAGACCAGTACAACTACCAGCATCGACCAGACTTTCGATACCATTATCTCAAATCCGGTGACCGGCATGACCAGCAGGTGCTCGAGTGTTCCGCATTCGCGCTCCCTGATAAGCGCAGCTCCTGTGAGGATGATCGCCAGCATGGTGATATTGTTGACCAACTGCATGACTCCGCTGAACCATATCTGGGTAAGATTGGGGTTGAAACGGTTGCGTACAAGGGATACCGCCGACTGAGAGGATGAAGAGACTCCTTTGTTGACAAACTTATCGACCTCGGAAGAGATTATCTTCTGGATGTAGCCGCTTCCGGTAAAAGCCTGACTCATGCGGGTCGCATCGACATTGAGCTGGATCTCCGGATCTTTTCCAGCCATGACATCGCGCTCAAAGTTGTTGGGAATTACCACCACAAAGGTGAAGTTTCCGCTATCCATCTCCGGATCGATTTCAGGATGAGTTATCTCCTGCGGAGCAAGAAACATCGGGGGCATGAACGAATCTATTATCCTTCTTGAAAGCTGGGAGTGATCTTCGTCAACCACCGCGATAGCCGCATTGGTGATCGAATCAGGAGTCGCTGATCCGGAGACATATACTCCAAGCGAAAACGAATAGACTATCAGGATAACCAACATATAATCGCGGAAAAGTCCACGCAGCTCTTTTACTCCGAGATAAAAAATATTTTTTAAACTTTGCAGCATTTTCAACGCTCCTGTTTTCTCAGGCACATCACTCCGGCTCCGATCACCACGGGAACGGTCACAGCAAGGAGGAGTATCTGCAATTTAAGATCCGAAAATCCAAGTGCTTTATTGAAGACTCCGCGACTGATAAGCAGCATGTGGCTGGTGGGATAGATACTGCCTATTATCCGCGCCATTCCGGTCTGAGTGGAAACCGGATTGACCATTCCGCACATCTGAGTTGCGGGGAGCACCGTTCCGAGCATGGTGAGGAATATCACAGCGATCTGACTGCGGGTGACTGAGCTTGCCAGCAACCCCATTCCGGTAGAGCAGAAACAATACAGAACAAGAGCAAATATCAGCGTGAACAAGCTTCCTTTTACCGGAACTCCGAATATCGTCACAGCCATTACTATAAGCATCATGAAGCTCAGACATGAAAACAGCACGTAAGGCATCTGTTTACCAAGCATGAACTCAGTCCGGGTAAGCGGAGTAACATACAAATTGATGATCGAGCCCATCTCTTTTTCTCTTACGACTGCAAGAGCAGCAAGAATAGCCGGAATCATCATAAGAAGTATCGGTATCACTGCCGGAACCATCGCCGGAAGGCTCAACACATCAGGATTATAGCGGTATCGCGTCTCGACGTTGACCAGCTGTGTTTGAGATTGTCCGTGTTTTCCTGCATATTTGGCAAGCCAGCTGCTGTGCATGGCGGAAATATATCCGTTGACCGTCTCGGCGCGGCTGGGCATGGAACCATCGACCCAGAAACTTATTTCCGGAGAATTGCCCTGCTCGACATCCCTGCCGAAATTGGGAGGAAGCTCGACGACCATACTCAGCTCTCCGGAACGCATACGGCGGTCGATATCAGCATAATCTCTCACCGGAGCTCTTTCCACAAAATAACGTGATGAACCGGCAATATTGAGCGCATATTCACGGCTCAGTTCACTCTGATCACGGTCGAGAACTGCGTATGGAAGGTTTTCGACATCCATAGTGATACCAAATCCCATTACCACCATAAGCAGCAACGCTCCGAACAGCGCGAGCGTCGCACGGATGGGGTCGCGCATGAGTTCAAGTGTCTCTCTCCAGAAACAACTGTACCAGCGTTGAATACTGAAAACAGAGCTGAAAAACTCTGCAACAGCTCCCCTTTTTTCTGTATGGAGTTCTTCCTGTGCAGTTGCCGCATACTCGATCTTTTCGCGCGATGCCGGATCAGCATCCTCAAGATAACCTATAAAAGCCTCTTCAAGTGTAGCAGCATTGCGCTCACGGACGATATTTTCCGGAGTATCACAGGCGAGCGAACGGCCTGCGTGCATTAGAGATATACGGTCACAGCGTTCGGCTTCATTCATAAAGTGGGTGGTGATAAATATAGTTACTCCATCACGGCGTGACAACTCGATGATGAGCTCCCAGAAGAGATCACGCGCCACAGGATCGACTCCGGATGTCGGTTCGTCAAGAATAAGTATCTTGGGGTTGTGGATCACCGCCGCCGCAAGAGAAAGGCGCTGCTTGATACCGAGCGGAAGTTCCGCAGGAACTGTATCGGCAACACTTTCAAGCTGAAAACGGTGGATCATCGCCTCAACACGCTCTGAAACCTGAGCTTCCGGAATGCGGTAAAGCCGCGCATAAAGCATGAGGTTCTGGCGAACTGTAAGCTCTCCGTAAAGCGAGAAAAGCTGGGTCATGTACCCGAGGTTGAGACGGACTGCCATGTTATTGGAGTCAACTGGAGCTCCGAACAACTCCGCCCTGCCCTCGGTGGCTGGAAGAAGACCGGTGAGCATGCGCATCGTCGTAGTCTTTCCGCAGCCGTTGGAACCAAGAAAGCCGAAAATCTCTCCGCGCCGTATTTTGAAACTCACGTGGTCAACTGCGGTAAAATTTCCGAAACGCTTGGTGAGACCTTCTGCCTGAATTGATATATCGTTGTCGTCGGCGCAAAGGGGCGGAACAGTCAACTCCTTGTGTCCGGTTCGGCTGCTCTCCGGAAGAAGCTCGATAAATGCGGCGTCAAGGTTGTCTTTACCGGTCTTTTCAAAAATCTCCTGCGGAGTTCCGGTATCGAGGATCCTTCCGTTATCCATTGCAATAAGCCAATCAAAACGCTGAGCCTCATCCATGTAGGCTGTCGCCACTATGACTGTCATCTGAGGCTGCTCCTTGCGGACGCTGTCGACCAGATCCCAGAACTGGCGCCGGGCAAGCGGATCGACTCCGGTGGTTGGTTCATCCAGAACCAGCAAATCGGGATCATGGATAAGGGCACAGCAGAGACCGAGCTTCTGTTTCATGCCTCCGGAGAGCTTTCCTGCAGGACGGTCGAGAAACGGGTAGAGCCCGGTACTGCGGGTCAGACGGTCGATACGCTTGCGGCGTTCCGCGGCATTATGTCCGAAAAGTCTTCCGAAAAACTGCAGGTTTTCTTCAACAGTCAGGGTAAAATAGAGGTTTTTACCCAATCCCTGAGGCATATAGGCGATTTTCGGACACACTTTGTCGCGATGTGCCTTGCTGCGCATATCTCCGCCGAGAACCTCAACTTCACCGCTTTCACCGAGGGCGTGAGCTCCGGTAATCAGAGAAAGCAGCGTTGATTTTCCGACGCCGTCCGGACCGATGAGTCCGACGAGCCGCCTCGGAGCTATTTCCAGGGAGAGATCGTCAATCGCAGTTACCCTGCCGTATTTGTGGGTCACATGAGAGACCCGCACGACGGCTTTGGATGAGGTACTGTCTCCCATCATTTTTCAGCCTTTTTGAGTGTTTTTCCCTTCTCTTTGAGCAACATGAGCTGCTCAGGCCATTTTGCGTTGGGGTCGAGCTGCACCCATGCGACTCCGGGAAGTCCGGTCTTGACATACTCGACGTACTTCTGGAGAAGCTCAGGAGAGATCCTCGCTTTGATGCGGAACATCAGCTTCTGACGCTCGATTTTGGTTTCAACCGTCTTGGGAGTGAACTGAGCCACACTCGCCACATAGGATATCTTCGCCGGAATGGGTACTGTCGGAAGCGCATCGAGAACAATGCGGACATCTGCTCCGAGCTTGACTTTTCCTGCGACTGCTTCAGGAAGATAGAACGTCATGTAAACATCGGTAAGATCTACGAGATTGAGTACTCTGCCTCCGGCATTGAGCACCTCTCCGGGTTCGGAAATGCGGTACTGTATCCTGCCTCCGAGCGGAGCCGTGAGCTTGCTGTCGTCAATATCCGCCTGAATACGTGCGATATCTGCCTCTGCAGCCTTGATATTTGCCTTCTCGCCCTCCGCGGCAGCTTTGGCTGCGCTGATTGCCGCCTCAGCCTGCTTGACATTGGCTTGGGCTGCGGCAAGTTCAGCTTTGGCGGTAAGGTAGATCGTTTCGTCATTTTCAAAGGTCTGCCGGCTCATCGCGGAGTCTTTGAGAAGCTTTTGTGCACGCTCATAACGCTTTCTTGCTCCGTCAAGACTGCTCTCCTTCTGGAGAACGACCGCTTTTGCAGCCTCAAGTTCGCTCTGACGGACTCCGATATTTGCAACGGCTCCGGCTTCAGCTGTGACCGCTTGAGCGTGTTTGGCTTTTGCTTGGGCGAGCTCGGCTTCGAGGGTGTTGGTCTGCATTTTTGCGAGCAGCTGTCCTTTTTTCACCATGTCTCCCTCATTGACATCGATGCTTTCGATGCGTCCGGCAAGCTTGGAGGAAATATTTATTTCAGTAGCTTCAAGTCTTCCGTTGCCGCAGGCAAAACCGGGATTGCGGTATATGGCGTTTTCGCGATAAGATTTCACCAGATAAAATCCGATTCCGACGGCGGCGATGAGGATCATCGCAATTACTATTTTTTTCATATTCATAGCTTTACTCTTTCTATATTACGGTTATAATTGCTCTGAAAATACTATAGCGCTGTAAGCAACATATTTCAAACAAAATATGTAAGATTTTCTATTTTTAATCAACAAAAAAAATCCGCTCTATCAAAAAAAGAGCGGATCGTATGCAGTAAAAAATGTTTACTTTATGCTATGATATCGAAGGAGCTTTTCAGGTCGGTTTCGATGCGGGCTTTGAGATCTACCCAGTTACCCGCGTAGCCGTTGCCCCAGTAACCGAGACCTCCCCAGCCGGTGTTGTGCTCACGGAGAAGAAGGTCGGCGCAGCCGTCTCCGTTGTAGTCTCCGGCAGCTTCTATCTCGAAGCCTTCTCCGAGTGTTCCGCGCCAGCGTTTGGTTTGGCTGTTTCCGTCATCCCAGACCCACACGTTGTTGGTGTTGCGGTCGAGCACCATGATGTCGTCTATTCCGTCTCCTTCAAAGTCTCCTACGGCGGCGACTTCCCAGCCGCTTTCGAGCTTGCCGACGCTCTGGGTCTTCCAGTTCCAGGTGGCAAAGGTGGTGTCCTGATTTGTCCAGAGGTAAACTTGGTGGTTGTAGTTGTTGACCATCACAAGTTTATCCATTCCGTCATCGAAAGAGCCCGCTCCTTCGATAGTCCAGGTGGAAAAGTCTCCCTCGTTGACGTGGAAGATATCCTTGTAGGTGGTTCCTCCGAGGACAACTCCGATGCTTCCGTTGGTATCGTAGATGAGGATATCGTCGTATTCGTCTCCGTCGAGGTTGGCGAGGCATTGGGTGTTGAATGAGCCATCGACTTTACAGAGGTTGACGTAACCGTAACTGCCTTTGCGCAGGTCTGTCCATGCGGCGAAACGGTTTCCGACTCCGTTATAGAGCAATACTCCGTCATAATCAACTTCGGAACCTTTGAAGTGTCCGACTCCGGCAACACGCCAGAGGTCGGCTTCTGCGCCGCTCCACTCCCAGACTCCGCGCCACGACGGACGGACGTTTCCGTCGGTCGCCATATAACCCACTTTGCCCTGCTCAGCATCCCAAGCCAATATCTGTGACACTCCGTTTGAGAGGAGATTGGTATCGGCGACCTTTACCACAGCTTTTTCCTGCACAGAGAGCGTCAATTCACCGTTGACTTGAGTAAGCTCATACAGTCTTCCGTTGATTTCCTGCGTTTTGCCATTGACAGTAAGTGTATGCAGAGTGCCGCTTTCATTGTTGAGAGACATAGTGCCGCTGACATCGGCAGCATTGCTCATAAGTTTGTATGTTCCGCACTTCTGGTCGGAGGATACTGTAATAGAGCAGCCTTTTATTCCACTTAAATATTGCTTGTTGTTGATGATGAAGTCGTCTTTGAAGCTGCGTTCGGTAAGGTCAAAAACAACATCGGCGTTATTGGTTTCACAGAGTGTACGCAAGGTAACATCTCCGCCAAAAATCAGCTTGCCTGAGAGAGTGGCATCTGAACCGATAAATTCTGCTCCGTGCTCGAGGGTAAGTCCGTTGCGTACTGAACCGCCTTCGACTTCGAGAACGCCGGAAATGCTTGCTCCTGAGATGTACTGATTTTCTCCGACATAAGTCCAGCCGTCGGAGACCTCGACCTGTGTCTCAATGGCGTCAACGGTAATTGCGTTTGAGTACTTGCCCATAACAGGAATCGCGTTATCGGCAGAAGAGACCGCATAGAAGCTGTATGTTGCCGCGTCAGGGTTGGTTATCTTCCAAGTGAACTTGCCCGTACTGTCAACGTTGCCGATAAACTCACCGTCATATCCTGAAGCATCATTGTCGCAGTAGATGCTCACCTCGGTTCCGCTCTCGGGAACTCCGCAGTCGATGACTACGGTGCGGTCGTTTGAAAGCGTTGCTGCCGCATTTTTAGCGGCAAGTGACTCGCTGCCGCCGAGCACGATTCCGGTATATGTTGCGCTCGCATCGATACTTTCCAAGCTCCATGTTCCGGCTTTGGAGGCTTTTACGGCAATGGTCACTCCGCTGTCGGTGGAAGAGACCAGTTCAAATTCTTTGCCGGCATTGGCGGAAATACTGTCAATGCCATAATAAACCTTTCCGTTTCCATCGGTAAGTACGCATAAGTCGGGAGATGTGGTGTTGACGGTAAGAAGAACTGTTTCGCCGTTACCCTTAATCTGCCAGCTGCATTGAGAAGCGGCTGATCTTTCGGAAGCATAGTCATTTAATTCGCTCTTTATTTCGGAGCCGTTCACAATAGTCCAGTTGCCGTTGTAGTCGAACTTTACTCCGATGGAGAGAGTCTGACCGAAGAACTCCTGAGTTGTCCATACGGCGTAGTAATCATTTGCGGTGGTGCTGTCGTTGATGTACTGCACCATGATATTGGCACTGTTTGCCACACCGATTCCGTATTTGGTGAGATCGACGCTGCGGGTTCCCTGCACCATGAAGGAGCCGCTTGAGTTGATTTTGAAGCCTGCGCTGATGGTGGCGAGGTCTGCAACGGTGATGCTGCCTGAGCCTTCGAGGCAATTACTCTTCCAGTCAACGGATATTCCAACGCTTCCGGTAACCAGACCGCCGAGAATCTTAACAGTACCCGAGCCTGACAAGGAGTCGTAGGTCAAAGTTCCATCAATATCTATATCAGCCAGAGTGTAACTGTTTCCGGATATAGTAACTTTTTTTCCGTAATATAAGCCGAAACCGGCACTTATAGCGGTGGGTTCATCATCCGAACAGATGTTTTCAACACCGCCACGGACCGAGTCAACAAAAAATCCTGTTGCGCCGAGAGCGACATGCATACCGGAGGCTTCGACCTTTATGGTGTTGATTTTCTGATTGACAACTTCAAACTCGCCGCTGATGGTGTCGTCAAGGTATTTAAAACCGATTTCCGCCTCACCCGACCAGGAGTTCCGGGTAGTATCAACTGCAAGTTTGCCTTCATTGAGGACATATCCGTTGGCAAGGCTTATATTTTCAAAACTGATTTCACCGACGACTTCAAACTCAACGTCTTTGAAGTCTTTCGGAGTCTTGACAGAAATATATTTGTCTCCGGTGAAATCCGCCTTGAGTGAGGCATCTTCTCCGCTGCTCAGGAAAGAAAATCCAAGTGTACCCTGCAATTTCATCTCATATTCGGAGTCACTTATATTCACTACTGCATTAACATCGGAAACCTCGATATCAACTCCGGCGTATTTCCACTTGATCTTTTCGATGGATATCTCGGTGGTATCTTTTTCGAGGCTCTTGGAGATTGCCTCGGCTAAAGCGTCGGTCATGGTGCTTGCGCCGTCAAGGCTGGTGTCGCCCTCTATCTTTTCAGGAACGACTACAAGGTCCATAGTGTGGTCTTTGACTTGACCTCCGCTGGTTGCGGTGATGATGACTTCGGTCGTACCGTATCCGGTGGCGGTATCGGTGATTTTTCCTGTGGTTCCGGAAAACTTTCCGGTATTGGGGTCTATTTTCAGCCAGTCAGGAGCCTGGGTGAGCGTATAATTATTATAGCTGTTGCCGCGGAAAGCCTTATCAGGAAGCTGTATTTGAATTTCCGTGTTCTCTTGGGAGGCACTCTGATGTTGACTATATTCGCTGTTGACCACAACTGAGAGAACTCCTGTCTCGTCATCAAGTTTGAGCAGGAAACTTATATCACCGACTTTGAGTGCCTTTTTCATATAAAGCGAAAGATTGCCATGACTGGCTCCATCCTCGCTCTTTATGGTAATAGTTTTGTTGAAAGTTGAGGCATTGGAAGCGAGCAGATATGTACCTGCGACCTGTTTTTCATCATAGGTTAAAGTATAGGTGGGTGTTCCGCTAATCAGAGAAAGATTATTAACAATATAATCGTTATCAGGTGCTTCATTTGCTATCGTAAAGTCAATAATAGCCCATTGGTAAGCAGAAACGAATGCACCTTCAGATATATCCAATCCGCCTTTCGCCACGCCGCAGTGGTAGATGGTCATCCTGACCCCGGAATTTACGGTGGTGCTGTTCGCCTCGCCGCCGAGGTCGATGTACATACTGACCCCGGAATTTACGGTGGTGCTGTTCGCTACGCCGCCGGAATAGATGAACATATAGCCACCATTTACGGTGGTATTGTTTGCGACGCCTCCAGTGTAGATATGCAGGTATCCACCGTTAACAGTCGTACTGTTAGCGACGGTGTGGGCATGAACAGTCATATACTGATCTATGGTCAATCCGGTAATGGTGTTGGAGACAAAGGTGACATTTGCGCAATCTTCAACAAAAACACCTCCTCCATTTTCCTTGATTGCGATTGCCTCGCCGCCGGAAGAGATGTGCATCAAGCCCCCGCAATTTACGGTGGTGTTGTTCGCCACGCCGCCGGAAGAGATGTCCATCAAGCCCCCGCAATTTACGGTGGTGTTGTTCGCCACGCCGCCGGAGTAGATGTACATCCAGCCCCCCTTTAAGGTGGTGTTGGTCGCATCAGAATAATGATAATAATGATTATCACTACTAATATAATTGTTGGCGGAAGATTCCAGTGTCACTGAGTTGCGAAAAAGGGATAAAATACGCGTCAATTCCCCAGTGTAAGTATTATTGTAATGGTAATAATTGTAATATTGCGTTGCTGCTTCTGTATTGATACTCAAATCAGTACCGTTATTGTTGAGAATCTCATAGAGAAGATCTGAGTCATCGTTGACTGCATTTTCGCTTTGCGAAACAGATACGGTCGCAAGATAAACATCCGCAATCTGCGGAATACATTGCACGCCGCCACTTGCAATATTTTGCTGTTCCATTTTTGTTATCCCTCATGTAATATGAAATTTATTCACTTTATCAAAACAAAAAACCGCGATATTCTCATGGCAGGAATACCGCGGCTAAAAAAGGATACACACAAAAAAAACATGCTCTGGGCTTGCCTGCATGTCCGGGAAATGTTCAAAAAAAAGAACCGAACGCCCCCCAAACACCATACCCGAGGCCCGACCAAGAGCCTGCAATACCATGCAAGAGCACGTCCGGTAAGATGTGAAGACACAATCCTACCGGTACATTTCACCTATGGTATTGCAAATAAACTTTTTTTAAACTTGGTCGGTTTCGGGTATATTTGCTGAAATATAACGGTTGTAAATCATCTTCGTCAAAACAGTATTTCTGTTTCAACAGTTGGGTAAATATATCACATATATTATAATATTGCAAGAGGATATAGATTTTTTCGCTCCTTTTTTTCGGCATAAAAAAACGCGGCGGGGCGCTTGACTCCTGCCGCGTGGGATTGGAGTGGGAAATAATCAGAACTCGCTGTAATTTCCGAGGAAGACTACCTCTTCGGCTTCGTTCTCAAGCTCGTCGAAAAGCTGCGGGATTCCGGGGGAAATCACCTGCGCGTCGAAGTCAAGATAGAAGCTGTACTCAAAATCACGTCCCGGGGTCGGGCGGCTCTCGAGTTTCGTCAGGTTCAAATCAAGTGCAGCGAACTTTGAAATCACATTATACAACGCTCCCGGTTTATTCGGCAGCACCACGAACAGGCTTATCTTGTTCGCTCCGGGATAGATCTCGGGCTTGCGCGAAATACAGATGAACCGCGTATAGTTATAGTCCGTATTCTGGATGTTTTCCGGAAGTGCCTTCAAGCCGTACAAGGAAGCGCACTCGCGCGCTCCGATCGCAGCGGCGTCTCGGCGTCCGGACTGTGCGACGATCTGCGCTCCCGTCGCGGTACTGTCGCTCACGGTGAGCTGGACGTCTTTCAGGTTCTTGAGGTATTTTCCGCATTGTTTGAACGCCTGCTCATGCGAAAAGATCTCCTTGATGTCCTCAAGTTTCACTCCATCGTTGGTAAGCAGCACGTGCGATACCTGCTGGCGGATGCTGCGTACGATATGGAAATCATATTTCTTCATCTGGTCATAGACCGAATCGACCGTTCCGCTGGTGGTGTTGTCGATGGGAAGAAGTCCGTAATCGCAGAGTCCCTCCTGCACAGCCTGGAACACTCCTGCAAAGTTGCGGAAGTACATGATGTTCGCCACTTTGAACATACGGTCACAGGCGATTTGAGCGTAGGCGCCCTCCACGCCCATACAGGCGACGGTAGCCGCCTCAGGGAATATCTGCGGAGTGTTTTGAAGAGTTTCCTCAATGCGTTTGGCGATCTTTCCGTGTCCCGGCATAAGCTCGCGCTGGTAAGCCTTGCTCTGCTCGATGATCGTTCGGAACAGCGCAACTGAGGGTCTGCCCATGTGCTCCTTTGCCTCGTTATAGATGCGCATAAGTATCCTGCGCTCGCGGGATTTATCCAGTACAGCCGCGTTATGCAGGCGTTTATATTCTGCTATATCACGCACTATTTCCATGCGTTTCTGGAAGAGTTCAAGCATCTGGCTGTCAAGGTCATCCAGCTGTGCACGGTATTTTTCAAGTCCCATCTTATCCACCCTCTTATATTTTCAGTTGTTATTACTGCTTCTCAATTCAGCGTATCCTTTGAGCTCTTTCATCAACGAAGCAAAGGACTCCATCGTAAGGCTCTGGGCTCCGTCGCACAGCGCACAGGCGGGGTTGTTGTGCACCTCGATTATCAGCGCATCCGCTCCGATAGCGACTGCCGCCTTGGACAGCGGAGCGACAAAACGCGATATTCCAGCCGCGTGGCTCGGATCGATGACCACTGGCAGATGGCTCAACGTTTTGAGGCTCGGAACGGCAGATATATCAAGAGTGTTGCGGGTGTAGGTCTCGAATGTACGGATTCCGCGCTCGCAGAGCATGACGTTTTCGTTTCCGGAAGCCATCACGTACTCGGCACTCATAAGCAATTCCTGATAGGTGTTGGCAAGTCCGCGCTTGAGCAGGATCGGCTTTTTGCAATGTCCCAGCTGTTTGAGCAGCTCGAAGTTCTGCATATTGCGCGCTCCGACCTGAATGACATCGACCTCATCAAAAAGATCAAGCTGGGAGATATCCATTATCTCTGTCACGATCGGAAGCCCGGTATCTTTCTTCGCCTTGAGCAGCAGACGGATACCCTCATCGCGCAACCCCTGGAACGCATAAGGTGAAGTGCGGGGTTTGAACGCTCCTCCGCGGAGCAGAGTAGCTCCGGACGCTTTGACGCTGCGCGCAACGGTGATGATCTGATCCTCGTTTTCCACCGAACAGGGACCGGCGATGACGGTGAGACCTCCGTCTCCGATCTTCTGACTTCCGACCTGGATGACTGTATCGAGCGGGTGGAATTTACGGTTGGCATTCTTGAACGGCTCCTGGATGCGCTTGACGTCTTCTACGATCTCCATCTGTTTGATGAGGTCGATATCAAGATGGTGGGTGTTTCCTATCAGTCCGAGAATCGTCTGGCTGGTTCCCTCGCTGTGGTGCACCTGAAAGTTGCGCTCTTTCAACCATCGCGTCAGCATATCAAGCTGCGCAGCGGGGGCGTCTTTTTTAAGAATGATGATCATTTTTCCTCTCCTTCTTTTCTATGTTATGTCTTAAACTTAATAAAATAAAAAAAGCTCCGTAACCTTTGTCACGGAGCCCGTTGCTTTTTTTCAATCTGTCAGCGTCAAATATTTCAACATCCAACCATGCAACAGCGGGCCCCGTTTCTAAAGTAAAAACGGTAGCCAAAATAAAAGTAAAAGCTGTTGTAAATTTTGCCTGACATAATATTCTTTCTCTATTTGAACAGATGCTTTCCACCTGCTCTGAGGTTAATATATACCTCATATCCGACTTGTCAAGCTGTTTTTGAAAATTTTTTTCATTTTTTTGACTCCGGGCATTATGCTGAAAAAAATATTTCAAAAGCTGAAAAATCCACTTGATATTTTTGTGTTTTTCTATTATATTCCATAAATTGCATTTACTATAAATTTAAATAATACATATATAAGAAAAAAATGAAAGAAAATCTGCAAAAACACTCCCGCTGGCTGCTTCTTGCGGTCGTAATGATATTCATCCACATCGTTGTTGCCCTCGCCATCAGAGGGTGCGGAACAACAGGAACTGATCCGCAATCACAGGGTGATCAGAAAGACAGCGTCAATGTGGAACAGATAGAGAGTTCTCCCGGATTCTGGGAGAGGCTTTTCGGCAAGAAGGAGACTCCCAAAAAACCGGAGACTGCTCCGGAAAAGCAGGAGCAGCCGAAACCGGAAGAACCCAAAAAAGAGGTCATCACCTATCACAGAACCTGCAAGGAGCTTCCGCAGTTCGGCAAACCTTTTGACTTTTCCAAAGCAAGACATGGAGAGCTTCCTGCATACTTCGTGCCCGGAAGCAAAAACGCCAAGAGCGCGATCGTCGTCGATCTCACGACCAGAAAAGTCCTCTGGGAGAAAAACTGCCGCCTCAAAACCGGAACCGCCAGCATGGCAAAACTCATGACCCTGCTGCTCTTTATGGAACACCTCGACTCAAAAGAGGACATCACCCTTGATACAGTCGTTACAGTTCCCAAGGGAGTGATGCGCGTTCCCCGCTCAGGAGTTGTCTATCTCGCCCCCGGAGAACAATTCAAGTACTCCGATATCGTCAAGGCGGCTTCGATCAAAAGTGCAAATGATGCCGCCGAAATGCTCGCGCTCGGAGTAGTTGATGATATCTCGAAGTTTCCGGAAATCATGAACAACAAAGCCGCTATCCTCGGTATGACCTCAACCAATTTTGTGAACGCCCACGGTCTCACCGAAAAGAACGGCTCCTATTCGACCTCTTCCGCCCTCGATATGGTCATCCTCGGAGAACGGCTGCTTGAATACCCCGTTCTGATGAGCTACTTCTCTACTCAGCAGGCTTCTCTCAGAGAACAGAAGCCGCTCATTTACACCAACACCAACAAACTGGTAAATCCGCGTTACCCCGGTGTCGATGGAATGAAGACAGGTTTCACCCGGGCCGCCGGTTTCTGTCTTGTGTTTTCCGCAAAACGCGACGGTAAACGTATCATGGGCTGTGTGACCGGCTTCAAGAGCCGCGTCGATCGCGACCGTTTCTGCCGAAAACTGGTGGATTGGGCGTTCAACCCGGACAAGAAAATCACTCCTGCAAAGAGTTCTCCGAAAAAGACGGCGGTCAAGTCATCCGGACGCAAAACGAAGAAACAGACAGCTCCGGCAAAGAGCCGCAAACGCAGATAATAACTATTTTCCAAAGGATTTTATTTTATGGATATTACAGCAAACTGGATCTGGAAAGATGGTCTATCCGGAACAGAATACAACTCTTTTCTCCTCTTCAAAAGAGATTTCCGTCTTGAAGAGCTTCCTCAAAACGCAAAAATCGCCGTCACGGCTGATTCCAGATACCGCCTCAAAGTCAATGGCCAATGGTGCGCAGATGGTCCGGCAAGAGCATATTTCAACCATTACAGCTACGATGTCATAGACGCTTCAACGCTGCTCAGAACTGGTCTCAACCGCATTGAGTGCGAAGTCCGCTTTTTCGGATGCGGAACTTTTCACCAGACACCGCAGAGAGGAGGTTTCCTCTTTCAGCTCGATGCCGATGGCAAGACTGTTCTTGTTTCAGATGACTCCTGGGAGGCGGCAGTCTCGCCGCAATGGGTGAGCAATACTCCCAAACAGGCTCCGCAGATGGCTCCGTGGGAGCTTTTTGATGCTTCTGTGACCGACGCTCCGCAGTGGGGAAAATGCTATGTGATTTCTGACGTACACAACGCTCCGTGGCAAAATCTTTACCCGCGGGAGACTCCGATGCTCACCCGCGAAGAGGCTCTGCTCAAGCGCGTCGTGGTTTGCCGCGCTGTTGAAAAAGAGTATGACACCATCTCTTTTTACCCGCGCCGTATGCGCTTTCAGAAAAACTTCAGTATAAATAATCAGGATGTTGTTCCGCTGGTGTTCGCGCTCGAAGTGAACTCTCCGGAAGTGCAGAAAATCACTCCGCGCTGCATAAATCTCGAACTCACCGTCAACGGTACAGCTCCGGATGAAGACGGCTCATTTCTGCTGCGAAAGGGGAAAAACACTTTCGTTTGCGCGATGAGAGTATTCTGCGGTCACGATCCTAACAACATGCTCGCATGGAGCAAAAGCTGCGCTCTTGAAATAACTTCGGCAAAATATGTTATCTTTGATGACATTTGCTCTCTCTCAGCCGATGTTCCGCTCCATCCGTGGGCAAACAAAGAATTCCAGGCCAAAGAAAAAGAGTATCAGAAAATCAAAGATACTATATTCAAATTCAAAGATTTTTCGGAATTCATATCCGCTTATCCTGACGCGGAAGACTTCTCCGAAGGAATCCTCACAGAAGGCTCAGGAGCTGTTTCGGCACACCACATGGAAATACTCGACACCCCCGTCAAGGTGGAAAATCCTCAGCATATAATTTACCCGGACGACCGCGTTTGCATCGTTCATCCGGCGGACGGCTGCGATGTACAGCTGCTCTGCGACCTCGGAACTCAGAGCGTAGGATACTGGAATTTCGTACTCAACGCTCCCGCCGGAACGATCGTAGATCTTGCAGGGTTTGAATATCTGACTCCGGAAGGCATATTACAGGCTCCGGGCGAGCGTTATTTAAACTCTATGCGATACATCTGCAAAGAGGGGCTCAACCGCTATACCAGCGCAATGCGGCGCGGAGGCAGGTATGTCACAATCACCTTGCGCAACATTACTTCTCCCGTTGAGTTCCGCAGTTTCCGCATGGTCGAATCGACCTACCCGACTGCGTTTGACGGAGAGTTCAAATGCAGCGATATCAGACTTGAAAAAATCTACAACATATCCGCCCGTACCCTCAAACTCTGCATGGAGGATACCTTTACCGACTGCCCGCTCTATGAACAGACCTTCTGGGTCGGAGACGCCCGCAACGAAAGCATTTTTGCAATGAACTCCTGTGGAGCATACGATATTGTCCGCCATTGCATCAGGCTTACCGCTGAGTCGCTCGGACATCTTCCGCTGATCGGTTGTCAGGTTCCGTCCGGCTGGAGCGTACAGATCCCGGCTTTCGGCTACATGTGGGTCATGTCGATCGAGGATTACTACCGGGAAACTGCGGATATCGATTTCATCAGGGAGATGTATCCTGCTGTCAAAGAACTTATCGACCGCTCGTTCAAACTCTGCGATAATGAGATCGGATTGTTGAGGACTTACGATTGGAACTTTATTGATTGGAGCAACATGGACTCCAACCATCCCTACATGCTCTACAACAGCTTCATGTTTGCCGGAGCTCTGCGCTGCGCATCCCGACTCGCAGAACTCATTGGAAAAACAGAGGAATCCGGAAAGCTCACCTCTGACGCAGAACGTATTTCCCAGACCCTGGCAAAATACTGGAACGAACGCAAACAGGCGTTTCCGGAAGCTCTTGAGGAAGACGGTACTCCGGATGAAAACTACTCCATCCACACCAGCTTGCTCGCCCTGCTCTTCGAGGCTGTCAAACCCAGCTGCGAAGCCGCGGTCAAAACCAATATACTCGGAGACCGCAACGATCTGCTGCCGGTCGGTTCTCCGTTTTTCACCTATTATCTCCACGAACTTTACGAGCGGCTCGGAGCATGGGAACAGAGTTACAGCAAGATCTGCCGCGACTATCTCAAAATGCTCGAATTCGACGCAACCACCGTCTGGGAGACTTTTGCCGAAGCCAATTACGACCATACTCACACAAACTCCGCCTTCTTCCCGACCCGGAGCAACTGTCATGCGTGGTCATCTATTCCCCTTGAGCTCTTCCCCAGGCTGCTGCTGGGCATCAGACGCGCTGCCGACGGCTGCAGGGAGTTCACCATAAGCCCCTATACAGCCGACCTTGATTTCGCCTCCGGAGCAAGAACAACGCCTTGGGGAAAAGTCGAAGTCAAATGGCAGGCCGACCGCCAAAACAACCGTCTCAACATCATCTGCCGCCATCCGCAGGAAATCAAATGCAGCTTCGTTCCCAACGTCAGCACCGATGATTTCGATGTTGAATTTACCGATGTGATATGCTGAACAAAACAAGGAGTTAAAGGATGTCCCTCTTCCAGCACTCGTTTTTTCCCGCGTTCTTCGCATTTGCCGGAGTGACGATCGCAGCTTATTCGTTGATCGAATTCGCCATCTTTATCGCCGCCCGTTACCGCGAACGTTATCTCGAAGAGGCAAAAACAGAACTGGATGACGTCCTTATACAGATGCCGGCTGGAAGAGTTCTGGATATTTCCATCGCAGTAAGTGTACTCGGAGCCGTCGTGACGCTGGTGATAACAGCCGCACGCATGGATGACTTCGCATGGCATTGGGGAGTTTTGTTCGCGTTCATCGCCGGAGCGGCGTTGTTTCCGCTGCCCAGAGTGCTGCTCAAAACGCTCAAGAAAAAACGTCTGCAAAAGTTCAATCTCCAGCTTGAGGACGCTCTCGGAATGATGTCAAGTGCTCTCAAAGCTGGTTTCAGTATCCACCAGGCTCTCGAAGAGATCGCAAACTGCGATATGCATCCGGTCGGAATCGAATTCAGACTGCTGACCAATGAACTCAGGCTCGGCGTTCCCCTCGATCAGGCTCTCGAAAACATGAACCGCAGAGTGGAATCCGACGACTTTGAACTCGTAGTCACTGCGATCATCACCGCAAGACAGACCGGAGGCGAACTCTCAGCGGCTCTCGAAAGAGTCGCAGGACTCATAAGAGAACGCGTCCGCATCGCCCAGAAAGTCCACGCTCTTACCGCCATGGGCAGACTTCAGGCTATAATGATCGGAGCAATGCCGTTCCTGCTGCTCATCGGTCTCAACCACATCGCTCCGCAGATGATGGAAATATTTTTCAACAGCGCATTCGGAATAATCTCGCTCGCCGCGGTCATCGTTCTCGTGATCTGCGGATTCCTCGCCATCAAGAAAATAACCACTATCGAGGTTTGAAATCATGGATACTCTGCTGACTTTTGCCGCCGCAGTATTTTCCGGGATCGCCGCAGGATGTTTCTTTTATATCGCACTCGGCGCAGCATTCAATGCAAAACTCGAAACGGCTGATACGGAAAACAAAAATAAATTTCCGCTGCTTATCAGAATAATGCTTCCTCTCTGCGGACTCTTCCGCAATATGGTGAAGAAAAATGACTTCACCACGTGGAAAAAGAGCTCTTCCGCCAATTTGAAGATGGCTGGATTTGCTGAAGATGAGATGAACTGCGAAGATTATATATCTCTGCGTTTTGCCTTCTTTCTGCTCGCAACGCTGATAATCTTTATCGGAGCTCTCAGCGGAAGAATGATGATCACTCTGATCATGGCGATCCTGCTTGCCGTCTATCCGGAAGTATGGCTCAAAGCAATCATCAAACGCCGCCATACAGAAATAATGAAAGCCCTTCCTAACGTGCTTGATCTGCTCACGCTTTCGGTAGAGTCAGGACGCGATCTTATTTCAAGTTTACGCGATATACTCGCAAGAAGGAAACCGGACGCTCTCGGAGAAGAGTTGACCAGAACTTTCCATGAGATCCAGCTCGGACGCAAACGGGTCGAAGCTCTGCGTTCGCTTGCCGACCGGGTGCGTCAGGTCGATCTCACCGCAACGGTAAATGCCATCATCCAGGCTGAAGAGCTGGGTGTAAGCATCGGCAAACAACTTCGTATCCAAAGCGACAGTCAGCGGGCGAAACGCTTTTCTCTGGCTGAAAAACTCGCCAATGAAGCCGCGGTCAAAATCATCATCCCGGTGGTGATTTTTATTCTTCCGGCAGTTTTTATCATCCTGCTCGGACCGCTTGCCATTCAAACATTGAGGATGTTCAACTGAGATGGTAAGTATATCCGGAAACAACGCTGTATTATGCCGACACGAATTGACCGCAAGGAGTTTTTTCCAGCGGCTCACCGGACTTTTGACCAGAAAGTTCTCAAAGGAGCTTGACGGAATGATCTTTGAAAACTGCAATGCCGTACATACATTTGGTATGAGATACTCCATAGATGTCGTGTTTTATACCAACGACATGAAAATATGCGCAGCGAAAAGCGATCTCAAACCGTTCCGTATATTTTCTGCCGGAGTGTTTAAAAAATGTTCCGTTCTGGAGCTTCCGGCAGGAACAATAGAGAGTTCCGGCTGTAAAATCGGAGATTTACTCAAAATAACTGAATAAAAATCACTTCCTTTTATTGACAAAATCAACTGCGATGATATCTTATATTATATAGTTGCAACATAACATTGAAGAAATAAAGATGAAAATTACTTTTTCAAGCGGAGAGCTTGCCGGAAAAACATCAGTTTTTTCAGAAAGCAGCATCACTATCGGCAGAGAGCCGGATAATATCCTCTGCCTTGAAACAGGTGGTGTATCAAGATACCATGCGGTAATAAACTGCGTTTCAGGAGTTTGGAGTATTTCCGACCTCGGCAGCACCAATGGAGTAAAAATAAACGGAATCCCTGTCACGGCGGAAAATCTCAATGAAAACGACTGCGTGACTATCGGAGAACACTCTTTTACCGTTTCAGAACTCCAAAGCGACGCCGAGAACGGCATTTTGCTTGAACGCTTCAAAACTCCCCTGTTCTCTATCAAGAAAGATGAGAGAAAAGATGGAGATGCCCCAACAGAGACTGCAGGAAAAAAACGGATTTTTTCCAACCGACTCTACTACACCATCATTGCCTGTCTTGCGGTAATGGGTATCACAGCAGCGGTAAAAATGTTTTCCTCTCCTGATTCTTCCGAAAAAAATTCAGCCGCTTCACGCGCGGATGAACAGCTCGAAACCATCGTTTTTGAACGGGTGAAATATTTTGAAGCCAATATATTCCGCTTTGCGATGACGCTCGATGGAAACAAGGCAAGCTTCACCATAGATGATGCCGCAACTGAAAGACACTCCAAAATCATCACCAAAAACGACCCTCCCGGAGCTGATTTGTTGAAAAGTCAGCTGCTCTCTTCCGGACTTATGGATAAGAAAAGCGATATCCAGCCGGGAAAACGCAACTCTTATACCAGATTGGTGCTGATATCCAACAAACGATGCGTAGAATACCGTATTGAAAATGACAATCTGCCTCCGGATATCGCAGATGCTTCATCTGCCGTTGATGAGTTTGCTGAAAGCTGCGGAATGATCACTGTATCGCGCACCAGCGAAGAGGTCATGCAGATTGCCGCCGATAACTTTGAAAAGGCTGAAGAACTTTTTGCAAACTTTCAGTCTGCTCCGGAAAACCTGCGCGATGCCATTGCCAAATACAAGGTGACGGTTACCTATCTCTCGCAGTATTCCCCCGCGCCTCCGATGGCTGCACGGGCAATGCGCCAGCTGATAAAGGCGGAAGAGGTCAGAAGCAAACTGCTCAAAGAGCTGCGGCTCGAAGAGACCAGATACCTCGACTCAAATCAGCTTGAAGCCTTGCGCGACGTTTACAGCAAAATGCTCAAATACACCGATCCCGGAACAAAATCCTACGATCGCACCAAACGAAAACTTTTCAAACTCGACAGTGCGCTGTCCAAAATGGGGAACAGACGATGAAATATTCACTCTATTCAACTATTCTTGTACTGCTGCTCTGTCTTGTCTGCACCGGATGCGGTAAGAGAGACTCCAGAAGCCGCCTGTCGATCGAGGGACGCCCCGGCAGAGTTCTTGTGCTCGACCGGAAAACTACGGTCAAACTCGACAAAACGATGCAGATACAGCTTCCTGCCGGACGCCACCTGCTGGAAGTATCTGAACCGGGTCACGAGACTGTTTACACAATGACTGTCCTCAAGCCGGGAAAAAAATACAGTTTCAAACCTTCAATGAGACAAATCAGCTCCGGAGTACTTATCGAAAGCGAACCGCGCGGAGCCAAAGTGGAGTTTCAAGGCAGCGTCAAAGGAACTACTCCTATTGTGATACGCGATCTTACTCCCGGCAAATACACAGCACACCTTTCCATGCCGGGATTTGCCAAACGCGAAGTAACTTGGATCATCAAAGATGCGCGCCCCCTGCCCAAAATCAAAGCGGTGCTCGCCTCCAACACCGCGAAAGTAAGAATCTCCTCAAAACCAGCCGGAGCCAAGATATACATAGATGATGTGCAGGTCGGAACCACTCCGTTTGAAGGAAACATCGAAACCGGACAGCACCGTTTGAAACTTGTACGCAAGGGGTATATCGAACATATAACCCAGCTCAACATCAACAAACCTGCCGCAATAAGCAAAACATTTGCGTTGAGAGCCCGTCCCGGAGTAATACGTCTCATCAGCACTCCTGCCGGAGCTGCGGTCAGCATCAACGGGGAAAAACGCGGAAACACCCCAATCACCCTCGAACTCGATGCCGGCAAACACAAAATCACGGTGGAAAAGGATGGTTTCGACCCAACAGAAAAAAGAATAACCGTCGTTCCTGCGCAGAAAGAAGAGATGATAATAAACCTCTGCAGCGCAACTGGAAGTGCACGTTTCCTGATCTATCCCGGAAATGTCTCCATGCGCCTGGACGGAAAAGATATGGGCAAAGTTCCGACAACCGGAGACGGCCCCAAAGAGGTCATATTCAAAAATCTAACTCCGGGAACACATATACTCGACTTGAGCCATCCGCTTGCAAACTCATCTACCAAGCCATACAAATTTAAGATAATCAAAGGACAAATGTATCAGCCGGACAAACCCATCGAAATATGGGTGCGCAACTGCGAAGTCACTCACGTTGACGGCAGAAAAGAACAGGGTATGCTCTACTACAAAAATCAGGAAGGTATCATGTTCGGTCACATGCCGAAAATCAAATTTTTCCTCAAAAACAATCAATATAAGTCGCTCAGAATGTTGAGCAACGACTGAAATAAAAAGGACGTTCTGTTATGCAAAACAATTTGCTCCGCCATAAAATGCTCGGAGGCCTTCTCGGTAAAGCAGCAGGAGGCACTCTCGGAGCTCCGTATGAAGGTTGCAGAGGACCGCTGAAACTCAAATATTATGATCCTGTTCCGGATAAGATGCTTCCCAACGATGACCTCGACCTGCAGATACTCTGGGCGTGCAAACTCCGCGATGAGTGGAACGGTATTTTGAGCTGCGACAACCTTGCCGAAGCATGGCTCAACTGCGTGGCGTTCCCTTTCGATGAATACGGGATCGCCATCCGCAATATCAAACTCGGTTTGCGCGGAAAAGCAATCGGTATTTACGACAACGCTTTTTCTGACGGACTCGGTGCCGCAATCAGAAGCGAAATTTGGGCTTATCTCGCTCCGGGCAACCCGGAACTTGCCATGAAATACGCAAAAATCGACGGCTGTATCGACCACTGCGGAAGCGGACTTGAAGCTGCCATGTGGCTCGCTGCTCTGGAAAGCATGGCTTTTACCGAGCCGGATATCAACAAGCTCATCAAAAAGAGCATTGAGCTGCTTCCCAAAAAGTCCCTGCTGAGAGACGTCGTCAAAGAGACCATCAAAATCTGCAAAAAGAGCGACAGTTTCAAAAACATCCGCAAGAAGATCCTTTCTGAATTCGGATGCAACAATTTTACCGACGTCCACCAGAATCTTGCCTTCGTCACTGCTGCATTGATCATGGGCAAAGGAGATTTTTCCAAGAGCATCTGCACCGCCGTCAACTTCGGATGCGACACCGACTGCACCGGAGCTACCGTCGGAGCGATCCTCGGAATCATTGATCCGGACGGAATTCCGAAAAAATGGCTCAAGCCCATCGGCAATGCGCTCGTTGTAAGTAAAGAGATCACCGGAATCAATCCTCCTGCCACCCTCGATGAATTCGCAGACCTCATTCTTGAACTCAGAAAGAGCATCAGGATCGTCGATGATTCAAAGCAGGATATTCCGGAAAAACAGCTCGAGATATCAGGAAGAAGCTACACCGTTTCCAACTGGTTTGCTGATGACTTCCGCAAATGCCCGGTTCAAGCACCCAGAACCAAGCAGGAACTCAAATTTTCAGGCAACTATGTCGAAGTTGATTTCAGCGGTCTCAAGCCCGATACGCTGCTGGTATATGAGGTCGATTTCAACATCACAGAAGAAGATGACTACATCGTCATGCTCTCGACTGAAGCCAATATGCGCGCATGGATCGACGGAAACTACGCGTTCGGACAGGAGTCCGGCCCCTTCCTTCCTGCGCTGCATCGGACTCCGCTCAACCAGCGCACAACTTTGAAACTTGCCAAAGGCAGGCACACCCTCGCTTTCGGACTTGCTCCGCTCTACGAGGAAATGGATTCTGCTCCCGTATTCTTCGCCGTCGGCAAAAAGAGTACGAGAATGCACGTCCACGACGCTTTTGAACGAAAAATCATAAACAAATAATCATTATAAGTAAGGAAAAACAGCAACATGGAACACCTCAATACACCTCCGGAAAATCACGTCAAGGTACTCGACGGTCAGGGATGGGTCGGACTTATCGACTCGCTCGGAACTGAAAGCACCATCGTCAATGCCGCCAGAGTCTCTTTCGGCAAACTTAAAAACACCATGGATGAGCGCGATGTCAAGCTGCTGGAGTATCTGATCGAAAACCGTCACACCAGCCCCCTTGAGCACATCGTGTTCACTTTCAGCGTCCATTGCCCGCTCTTCATCCGCGGTCAATGGCACCGCCACCGCACGTGGAGCTACAACGAAATATCCCGCCGCTACACCGAGATCGATATGGAATTCTACACTCCTGCACAGCTCCGCCGTCAGGCTGAGAGCAACCGTCAGGCATCTTACAGCGATCCGGATTTCAATCCCGCCGAACTGAGAAGCGCGATAGACGACCACAACAAAAAGTCCCTCGCCCTCTATGAGCAGCTTCTGGCGTCAGGAGTCTGCCGCGAGCAGGCCCGCGGAGTGCTTCCGCAGAATATGATGGTCACCTTCTGGGGTACCGTCGATCTCTCGAACCTGCTGCACTTCCTCAATCTGCGTGACAGCGACCACGCTCAGGCGGAAATCAAAGAGTACGCTCAGGCAATCAAAAAACTGATCAAACCGATTGTGCCGAACGTGGCAGCTTATTTTGAAAAAAAAGGTCAAACCTGGTAATACAACCCCCTATAAGAGGAGATAAAAATGAGAGACAGCAATCGTTTCCAAGGTGAAAAAGTACGTATCGGTATCCGTCCTGTGATCGACGGACGCCGCCGCGGAGTGCGCGAAAGCCTCGAAGAGCAGACCATGAACATGGCGAAGGCAGCAGCTGAACTGATCGAAAAGAATGTCCGTCATATCGACGGAACTCCGGTCGAGTGCGTCATCGCTGACACCTGCATCGCCGGAGCGGCGGAGGCTGCAAAGTGCGCTTCAAAATTCCAGAACTCCAATGTCGGAGTCTCTCTTTCCGTCACCCCCTGCTGGTGCTACGGTTCAGAGACTATGGATATGGATCCGCTCACTCCCAAAGCGGTGTGGGGTTTCAACGGTACTGAGCGTCCCGGAGCAGTCTATCTTGCCGCCGTGCTCGCCGCCCACAGCCAGAAGGGACTTCCCGCTTTCGGAATTTACGGACACAATGTCCAGGACAGCACCGACACCTCGATTCCGGAAGACGTCCAGGAGAAGATCCTGCGCTTCGCCCGCGCCGGTCTCGCCGTCGCCACCATGCGCGGAAAAAGCTACCTCTCTATGGGTAGCGTCTCCATGGGTATCGCCGGTTCTATCGTCGATCCCAATGTCTTTGAGGACTACTTCGGAATGCGCTGCGTCTCTATCGATATGAGCGAATTCATCCGCCGCGTCAACGAAAACATCATCGATCCCGAAGAGCTGAAAATCGCCCTTGAGTGGACCAAAAAGAACTGCAAACAGGGTCCGGATATCTGCAACGCAGAATCACTTCCCAAAGAGCGTCAGGAACAGATCTGGGAGTATGTGGTCAAAATGGCTATCATCACCAAAGATCTCATGGGCGGCAATCCCAAACTCGCCGAGCTCGGATTCGGAGAAGAGGCTCTCGGTCATAACGCCATCGCATCAGGTTTCCAGGGACAGCGTCAGTGGACAGACCACATGCCCAACGGCGACTACATGGAAGCTATCCTCAACTCCTCATTCGACTGGGAAGGCGCACGTCAGCCCTACGTTGTCGCTACCGAGAACGATGCTATGAACGGTATGGCGATGCTCTTCGGCCACCTGCTCACCGGAACCGCATCTGCTTTCTCCGATGTGCGTACCTACTGGAGCCCCGAGGCTGTTGAGCGCGTAAGCGGCATCAAGCCGACCGGACTTGCCGCCAACGGATTCATCCACCTCATCAACTCAGGCGCGACCTGTCTTGACGCCGCCGGTCAGGCTGAGATCGATGGCAAACCCGCAATGAAGCCCTTCTGGGATATCTCTGAGCAGGAAATCGACGCCAGCCTTAAAGCGACCAGCTGGATCCCGGCAAACCTCGGTTATTTCCGCGGAGGCGGCTACTCCAGCCACTTCCTGAGCAAAGGAAACATGCCTGTCACCATGACCCGTCTCAACACCGTCAAAGGTATCGGACTTGTTCTCCAGATCGCCGAAGGATGGACCTGCGACGTCGATGAGAAGATCTTTGATATCATCAACAAACGTACCGATCCGGGCTGGCCGACCACCTTCTTCGTTCCCCGTCTCACCGGAGAAGGCGCATTCAAAGATGTTTACAGCGTCATGGCAAACTGGGGTGCAAACCACGGTGCATTCAATTACGGACACATCGGTAAGGATCTCATCACCCTTGCCTCCATGCTCCGTATTCCCGTCTGCATGCACAACGTCGATGAGGATGGAATTTACCGTCCCAGCACCTGGAGCGCATTCGGAATGGACAAAGAGGGTGCAGACTATCGCGCCTGTGCCGCTCTCGGTCCGATCTACCGCTGATATCGAGCTTTTCAGCACAAACAAGGCAGTCCGTTACGGGCTGCCTTTTTTATTATGTTCCCGATATGGGGAGATGATGCGGGGAAAGCGGGAAAACTTCTTTTCTCGAGAAAAGAAGCCGAACGTCGGCTTCGTTATTCTTGTCCCCTTGTCCCGCCATAGCCTTGGCGACGGCGGATCTCACCCTTTCAAGAAAAGCGAAAAAACTTTTTTATTTACTTTTACCTACCTTTGCCGGGAACAGAGCCTTTTTTATTATCTTCAAAACTAACTTTTTTGATGTTTTTAACTCTTTTTGACTGGCAAAAAAATAAAATATAATATATATTTTATAATACGTCAGCTAACTTTTATGGAGCAATAAAATGAATATCGATACCCAACTTGAAAAATCTATCATCGCAGCCGGTCAGGAGCAGGTGCTGAAATATTGGAATGAACTTGACGAACAAGGTCAGAAACAGCTTGCAGGTCAACTTGAAAACATCAACTTTTCAGAACTCTCCCGCCTCATTCCGGAATACGTGACCAGCCGTCCCAAAACCGCGATTCCGGACGACCTTGCTCCGGCTCCCTATTTTCCTATGGAGCCTGCGGACAGTAAACAGGCGGAGCTCTACGCAAAAGCCGAAGCCCGCGGAACGGAACTCCTGAAATCAGGAAGAGTCTGCTTTCTCACCGTCGCCGGAGGTCAGGGAACCCGTCTCGGATTCGACGGTCCCAAAGGAACCTATCCAATCGGCCCCGTCACCGGAAGAACTCTCTTCGCCTATTTCGCCCAGAACATCCTGCGCGCAAGCAAAAAATATCAGGTAAAATTCACCTGGTACATCATGACCAGTCTGCTCAACAATCAGGCGACCACCAGCTTCTTCGCTGAAAACAACTATTTCGGTCTCGATAAAGATCAGGTTTTCTTCTTCACGCAGGGAACTATGCCTGCGATCGGATACGACGGAAAACTCCTGCTGGGCGCAAAAGACTCGCTCTCACTCTCTCCGGACGGTCATGGCGGCACATTGCTTGCTCTTAGAAAATCAGGTGCACTTGAGCGTATGACTGCTGAGGGAACTGATATCATATCCTATTTCCAGGTCGATAATCCGCTTATCAAGATGACCAATCCGCTTTTCATCGGACTCCATGACCTTGAGAACGCAGAAATGAGTGCCGTCATGCTCGCAAAGACTGGTCCCTATGAAAAACTGGGCAACTTCTGTGTGTCTCAGGGCAGACTCAACATCATCGAGTACAGCGATCTTCCCAAAGAGTTGGCTGAGCAGACTGACGAAAACGGAAAACTTGCATACATCGCCGGAAGTCCCGCAATGCACCTTATTTCCCGCGATTTCATCGGCAGACTCACTGCTGGAAATGAACTTAAGCTGCCATGGCACCGTGCCGACAAGAAGATTCCGTACCTCAACGAAAACGGAGAACTGGTCACTCCGGCTGAACCCAACGGAGTCAAACTTGAGTCATTTATATTTGACGCCCTTCCGCTTGCCGAGCGCACAATGGTGCTTGAGTGCGACCGCGATGAAGTGTTCGCTCCGACCAAGAACCCCACCGGAGTTGACTCCGTGGAAAGCTGCCGCGCAATGCTCATTGAACGCGATGCAAGACGCCTCGAGAGAGCCGGTGTCAAAGTCGCCCGCAACGCTGACGGCTCCGTGAATGCAAAAATCGAGATATCCCCTGCCCTCGTGCTTGACGATGAAGACGCTGCGGCTCTGGTCAAAGCTGAAAATATCAGCGAAATATCTCCGGAAGACACTGTGGTCTTTGAATAAAACAACTCCGGAAGATCTCCAATGGCAATATCAGGAAAAACCAGACATCAGGACATTTCCGTCCAGCAAAATGCTGGCGGGGACAGTCAGATAATGCTCACAGCCCTGCACCTTGTGACCATCGTAACGCTGCTCGTTGCGTTCGGTCTTGTAATGCTCTACTCCGCAAGTTTCAGCAGGGCGGGAGTCAAGTTTTTCAGCAACCAGCTGATCTGGATATTCCTCGGCATTGCCGGAGGTTTCAGCTGCTTCGCGGTCGGTTACCGGAGAATGGCTGATTTGAGTCTTATCTGGATGGCGCTCTCCTTTGTCGCCCTCATAGCCTGTCTGTTTTTCAAGCCGATCAACGGAGCCCACCGCTGGCTGCACTTCGGAGGTTTTTCCATACAACCCTCTGAATTTGCCAAAATAGCCGTCGCACTCTTTACCGCAAAATACTGCAGCGATTATCAGTGGACTTTCTCCAAATTCAAAGCCCACAACGGCTTGCTGAAACTCGGAATAACTGCAATGCTGGTAATTTGTGCCGTGCTTGCCGGAAGAGACTTCGGAACGACCATCCTGATAGGAGCAATGTTCTGTGTCACGCTGTTTGCGGCAGGTTTATATTTGCGGTATGTGATATTTCCCATGCTGGCAGTTGGAATGATGGCTCTTTACATCTACCTGTTCGATGCCGAACGTCTGGCTCGCGCCACCTCATTTTTGCACCCCGAACTGGTACATCAGGGAGAAGGATATCAGCTCTGGAACTCCCTGCTGGCACTCGGTTCCGGAAACTGGTTCGGAATAGGATTCATGGAAAGCCGGATGAAAGCAAGATATCTTCCTGAAGCGCACACCGACTTTATCGTGTCGATCATCGGCGAGGAGTTGGGCTTTATCGCGCTGCTGATAATAATATTGCTTTATGCAAGCTTCTGCTGGTGTGCCGTAAAAATCGCCAAGAGAGCATACTCCCGGTTGGGAACTCTTCTGGCATTCGCGCTCTGCTGCGGAGTTACGTTTCAGGCTATCATCAATCTGTCGGTCATCTCCGGAAGCGTTCCGACCAAAGGAATGCCCGCGCCCTTCATCAGCTATGGAGGAAGCAATATGATCGCCTGCCTTGTCGCAGTTGGCTTGCTGGTATCCATTGCATCTGAAGCATACGATCCGGAAGGTGATAAACGTATCCGGGAAGCCATAATGGGCAAAATATTCTTCTTTGTCAGAAAGAAAAAGCGGTGATTTGCGAAAAAAAGTCTGTTTTTCGCTTGAAAAATAATAAAGAAAAGTTTATATTATAAAATAAGAAGTTTAACTATCAGCAAAATAGAGAAAGGGGGTGAATCCAAATGACCACTGAAGTCCGCGTCAAAAAGGGCGAAGTTATCGACCGCGCATTGCGTCGTCTGAAAAAGAAGCTCGACAAGGAAGGCACCCTCAAGGAACTGCGTAACCGCCGTCACTATGAGAAGCCCAGCGAGATCAAACGTCGTGAGGCCAAACAGCGCCGCCACTAATAGTTTAATCTCATCGAAGAAGCCGTCAATACAAATTGGCGGCTTTTTTGTTTGCCGTAAAACTGATTTCAAGGTATAAAAAAAGCTTTGTTCCTGATATGGGTAGATTATGCGGGGGATGGGCGAAACTTCTTTTCACGAGAAAAGAGGTTTCGCCCTTCCCCCTCACCCCCTAACCCACTTCAAGAAAAGCGGAGTTCTTATATAATTTTTACTTACAAAGTGGTTTTATTATCTCCCCATGCCTTTTTTTACGCGATGATGGCAAAACTGCTGTTGAGGTCGGTTTCGATGCGGGCTTTGAGATCTACCCAGTTGCCCGCGTAGCCGTTGCCCCAGTAGCCCATGCCTCCCCAGCCGGAGTTGTATTCTCTCAAGAGAAGGTCGGCGCAGCCGTCTCCGTTGTAGTCTCCGGAGGCTTCTATCTCGAAGCCTTCTCCGAGGGTTCCTCTCCAGCGTTTGGTCTGGCTGTTTCCGTCATCCCATATCCAGACGTTGTTGGTGTTGCGGTCGAGTACCATGATATCGTCTATTCCGTCACCTTCAAAGTCTCCTACGGCGGCGACTTCCCAGCCGCTTTCGAGCTTGCCGACGCTCTGGGTCTTCCAGTTCCACGTGGCAAAGGAGGTATCCTGATTTGTCCAGAGGTAAACTTGGTGGTTATAGTTATTTACCATTACAAGTTTATCCATTCCGTCATCGAAAGAGCCTGCTCCTTCGATAGTCCAGGTGGCGAAGTCGCCCTCGTTGACGTGGAAGATGTCTTTATAGGTAGTGCCTCCGAGGACGACTCCGATGCTTCCGTTGGTGTCGTAGATGAGAATGTCGTCGTATTCGTCTCCGTCGAGGTTGGCGAGGCATTGGGTGTTGAATGAGCCGTCAACTTTGCAGAGGTTGACGTAACCGTAACTGCCTTTGCGAAGGTCTGTCCACGCGGCGAAACGGTTTCCGACTCCGTTGTAGAGCAATACTCCGTCATAATCGACTTCAGAACCTTTGAAGTGTCCGACTCCGGCAACGCGCCAGAGGTCGGCTTCTGCCCCTGACCACTCCCAGACGCCCTTCCATGACGGACGGACGTTTCCGTTGGTCGCCATATACCCCAATTTTCCCTGCTCGCTGTCCCAAGCCAATATCTGTGACACTCCGTTTGTGAGCAGATTTGTGATCGGGATTTCCATTGCGGCTTTATCGCTGATCGTCAACAGGAAGTCTCCGTTTTCGCCGGTCAAATCGTAAAGTCTGCCTTCAATTTCCTGTTGTCCGCCATCGACGCTGAGAGTATATGTATTTTTTTCCAGGATGAGATACATCGTGTCGCTGATGTATTCGGCATTACTCATAAGTTTGTAACAACCGGTTTTCTGGTCGGTTGAAACAGATATACTGTAACTGTTTGCTCCGTTGAGATTTTGCTTGTTATTGATGATGAAGTCGTCTTTGAAGCTGCGTTCGGTAAGATCAAAAACAACATCGGCGTTATTGGTTTCACAGAGTGTACGCAAGGTAACATCTCCGCCAAAAATCAGCTTGCCTGAGAGAGTGGCATCGGAACCGATAAATTCGGCTCCGTGCTCAAGGGTAAGTCCGTTGCGTACTGAACCGCCTTCAACCTCGAGAACGCCGGATATGCTTGCTCCTGAGATGTACTGATTTTCTCCGACATAAGTCCAGCCGTCGGAGACCTCGACCTGTGTCTCAATGGCGTCAACGGTAATTGCGTTTGAGTACTTGCCCATAACAGGAAGAGCATTGTCGGAGGAAGAAACAGCATAGAAGTTGTATGTTGCCGCGTCAGGATTGGTTATTGTCCAAGTGAACTTGCCCGTACTGTCAACGTTGCCGATAAACTCACCGTCATAGCCTGAAGCGTCATTGTCGCAGTAGATGCTCACCACGGTTCCGCTCTCGGGAACTCCGCAGTCGATGACTACGGTGCGGTCGTTTGAAAGCGTTGCTGTCGCATTTTTAGCGGCAAGTGACTCGCTGCCACCGAGCACGATTCCGGTATATGTTGCGCTCGCATCGATACTTTCCAAGCTCCATGTTCCGGCTTTGGAGGCTTTTACGGCAATGGTCGCTCCGCTGTCGGTGGATGAGACCAGTTCAAACTCTTTGCCGGCATTGGCGGAAATACTGTCAATGCCATAATAAACCTTTCCGTTTCCGTCGGTAAGTACGCATAAGTCGGGAGATGTGGTGTTGACGGTGAGAAGCACTATTTCGCCTTTGCCCTCAATATGCCAGCTGCATTGTGAGGCGGCTGTTGCGGCAAAGTCTTCTCCGACGGCATAGTCGCTTAACTCGCTCTTTATTTCGGTGCCGTTCACAATAGTCCAGTTGCCGTTGTAGTCGAACTTTATTCCGATGGAGAGAGTCTGACCGAAGAACTCCTGAGTTGTCCATACGGCGTAGTAATCATTGGTGCTGGTATTGTCTTTGATATACTGCACCATGATATTTGAGTTGTACGCTAAACCGAGACCGTACTTGGTAAGATCGACGCTCTGGGTTCCCTGCACCATGAAGGAGCCGCTTGAGTTGATTTTGAAGCCCGCGCTGATGGTGGCGAGATTGGCTACGGAGAGATTTCCGTGTCCTTCAAGACAATCGGTCTTCCAATCTATGGATATTCCGGCTTTACCGGTGACGAGACCTCCGAGGATTTTTACTGTCGCCT
>SUVY01000025.1 GCA_015061775.1 Lentisphaerota bacterium
GAAAGCGGGAAAACTTCTTTTCGCGAGAAAAGAAGCCGAACGTCGGCTTCGTTATTCTTTTCCCCTTGTCCCGCCATAGCCTTGGCGACGGCGGATCTCACCCTTTCAAGAAAAGCGGAGTTCTTTTTTATTTGTCCTGCTTTGAGTTTTATATCCTGACGCCTCCTATGATATCGGTGACTTTTTCGATGTTGTGTCGGTCAAGGTATTCGTTTATTCCGTCGATAACTTTGAGCGGAGCGTAGGGATCGACGAAGTTTGCGGTTCCGACGGCGACAGCGGTAGCTCCTGCGAGCATGAACTCTATGGCGTCTTCGGCGGAGCAGATTCCTCCCATTCCGATGATCGGGATCTTTACCGCTCTTGCGGTATCATAAACCATTTTGATGGCGACCGGCTTCACGGCAGGACCGGAAAAACCTCCCATTACATTGGCGAGTTTGGGACGTCTTGTCTCAATATCGATAGCCATCGCGCTCAGGGTGTTGATGAGTGAGACGCCGTCACTTCCCTCAGCCTCGGCGGCGCGGGCAAAGTCCGCGATGCTGGTCACGTTGGGAGAGAGTTTGGTGATGATGGGCAGAGTCGTCGAGTTTCTTACTTTTCTTATGACTTGAGAAGCGAGTTCAATGTTTGTTCCGAACGCGGCTCCTCCAGCCTTGACGTTGGGGCAGGAGATGTTGATTTCGAGCGCGGTGATGCCCTCTCTTTCGGCATCAAGTCTTGACGCGACTTCTCCGTACTCTTCGATGGTAGTACCCCAGATGTTGACGATCACGGTGGCGTCGGTGGTTCTCAAAAAGGGCATGTAGTGTTCGTCATGGAGGAATTTATCAACTCCCGGTCCCTGGAGACCGATGGCATTGAGCATACCACCTGTGACTTCAGCGACGCGCGGAGTGGGATTTCCGTGGCTGGGAGTCATGCGGATGCCTTTGACAGTGACGGCACCGAGTTTTGCGATATCGTAGAGTTGATGATATTCCTGACCGTAACCATAGGTACCTGAACCGGTGGTCACGGGGTTTTTTATGGTGAATTTACCGAGATTTACGCTGAGATCTGCCATTTTATTTACTCTCCGAGATAGACATTTTCGAGTTTGAACACCGGGCCTTCGGAGCAGCTTCTGGCATATCTCCAGCCGTCGGCGGAGCCGGGATCATTGACTTTGATGACGCAGGCGAAGCATGCTCCGACGCCGCAGCACATCTTGTGGTCGATGCTGAGTTCACCGTCAAGACCGTATTCTTTGAGCATTTTGCCGAGAGCCATGAGCATCGGGTGCGGGCCGCAGCCGTAGAAGAGCAGCTTTTTGCCCTTGTAGTCTTCGAGCAGCTGCGGAATGAGTGAAGTGACTACTCCTTTTGAGCCCATGCTGCCGTCATCGGTGGCGACCCGGACATCAAAACCGGCGGCCTCATAACGCTCAGTTAAAATGACATCATTTTTGTTTCTGGCACCGGCGAGCAGGACACCCTTGTTTTTGGAGACCCTGCTGAGCAGATAGAGCGCGGCACTTCCGTAACCTCCTGCGACTGCGACCGGAATGACGTCATCTGCCGGAGCGGAAAAACCGATTCCGAGAGGACCCATGACGTCGAATTCATATCCTGAAGCAAGCTCTTTCATTGCCGCAGTACCTTTGCCGACGACTTTGTAGGCAACGCTCACCGTTCCCTTTTCGGGGTCGGTGGAGTGGATGCTGAACGGACGGCGCAGGATATAATCTTTTCTCTCATCTATTCTGATGTGGACGAACTGTCCTGCAACTGCTTTGGAGGCTATCTCCGGAGCGGTAAATACCACTTCGTAATAGTCTCCCTGCAGCTGCCGGTTGCTGATGATTACTGCTTTCATTTTCCCCTCTCTATAGTATTTACAGATAACTGTTGGTTGATTTTTCGATTCCGATAGTGCTCGACGGCCCGTGTCCGGGATGGATGATGATATCATCGTCAAGGGTGCAGAGTGATCGAAGTGTTTTTCTCATCACGTTGATATCTCCGCCCTCGAAGTCGGTTCTGCCGATGGAGCCGGCAAAGAGAGTATCTCCGGTAAAGAGGTGTTTTTCTTTGCCGTTGTCGAAGAGCAGAGAGACGCCTCCCGGAGTGTGTCCCGGGCAGGGTATCACCCGATAGTCGTCATTCTGTTCATAATTGCAGGTTTCCGGCAGATCTTCGGCAAGCGGGATATATGGAGGAAAAGCATTGTCCGGACTGCGGTAGATCGGAATATCCTCTTTTGCCAGCCTTACAGCAGATATATCATATTTCTTGCACAATGCTCCGGCGGCTCCGATATGGTCGGCGTGAGCGTGGGTGAGCAGGATCTCCATGCGGTCGGCGGAGTCTTTTAGCTCTTCCATACAGTCGGATATCTTTTCAGGATCAGCTCCCGGGTCGATGATATAGAGTGTCCGGTTCACTGCGGTAATATAGCAGTTTTCGGAAACATATCCGGTGACGGCAGTTTTTATATTCATAGTTGTCAATTTCCAGTTGCTCTTTTTTGCAGGATAACAGTACTGTTCTCTTTTCTGCCCAGTACGTTCTGAATTTTTATCATGCGGTCGAAGTCATCAGGTTCGACGAATGCCGCAGGCAGGGTGAGACGGATGGAGCGGTTGATCTCTCCCAGCGTGGCAGAACGGCGCATTACGACCCGGGATATCCGCGGATCACCGAACTCCTCCATGCTGCTTTCCGGAGTTGACGAACCCCAGTTGTCAGGAGTGATTATGCGGTACTCCAGGGCTATTTCGCAGGAGTAGTTTCTGACATAAGCTGTTGTGCGTTCCTTGCCCGCTACATTGGTGTATTCTTTGAGTATATTGTATCCCGGAAGCTCAAACGAAAGATAGTCTCCGATCTTTACTGCGAAGGAGGGTATCACGACGCTGTATTTTATCACTCCCGGATTCTTTGAGAAGTCGCAGCTGTATTTACCCTTGAGCTGAGCAGATTTATCCATTGCATTTGCGCTTGCGGCAAAGAAGCGGCGCAGGAGTTCCGGAGTCATTTCCGAGGTGGAGCGGTTCATTTTTTCAAAGAACGCTCCGCGGAAGAGGCATGTCACATTTATCAGCGCAGAGCCGTCATTGTTCAGATTGATGTCATACTTCTTTCTGATAAGGTTGTGGTGTCCTGCCTCGGAGATTATGGCGTTGACGCTTCCGTTTTCGAGATTGAGCCCGATATTGCCGCTGTACGGAGTATATCCGATCCCGGCATACTGAGTCGAGGAGTTGAGGAAGATATTGAATTCCGGAATATATACCAGCACCGCTTCAAATGCGGCATCGGAGTATTGGTTGAATTCGCTGTAAGTGTGGTTCAGGAACACATATTTATCTGCGAGATAGAAAGAGTGTCCGACTCCGAGTTTTTTCAGCATGGCAGCGAAGAGCACAGCTCTCTCCGGAGAGGTCGCGACTCCGCGTTTGAATACTTCGTCTGCGGTCTGTATGGTTTCGAGCGGTATCTGGTCGGTATCAGGTCCGGATACCCGGACAGCTTTGTGGATAAAATCACGCAGGGCTTCAACGGCTTTGCGTTTGCTCAACTTGCTGATATCGTTGGAGCTGGTGAATTCTTTCCAGGCGGCAGCAGGTTCTGCCATGCTCTGGCGGGTAAGGGCATCGTTGTACTCTTTCGCCAGAGCTTTGGTGTCAACGGCGGAAAAACTCACATGCGGAGAGATGAAACGCAGATCTCCCTGTCCCTGCTCTTTTTTGACTTCAGGAACATTTTTTGCTTTCCATGTCCTTACGATATTTCCCTTTTGGACAGTACGGGTGAATGTTGCGTGTTCCGGTACGGGGGAGGTGCGCATTTTGAGGGTTTGCGGAGCTGTGAGAGTGAAGCTCCAGTCAAGTACGGGGTTGTGCTCTCCCATGATCTCACATCCGGCGGCGGGGAAGAGATATCTTCCTTTGTTGGTCAGGGTGAATTCGATGACCGCCCCCTCTCTGACCGAGGGCAGGGCTGCGACCATTATTTTCCCAGCCGGAATATTTTTGATATCGCCGGTCCACGGCATATCCATTATGCGTATGCTGTTCTGGGTGAGTTTATGCACCGTTCCGTCCGGAAGGGTCACAGCAGCATCGAGGGTGATTTTTTCGCGTTCCGGAAAGAAGGGTATCTTGAGCTCAGAAAACTGTTTTATCGCAGCATAACTTGTGACCAGCACCTTGCGGGTGACAGTATCGGTGAAGGAGCGTTCTCCGGAGATGACAAGATTTCTGTGCGACGCCAGCACTACTGCGTCCGAGTCCGGAAAAACTTTGGCGAGCTCTTGCGCGGAGAGTTTAGTGTGATCTTTTCTTGCGATCGGCTGCCGTTTGTTGGCAGAAGCCATCTTCTGCAGCTCTTTTTTGAAGGCGCTGTATTTGTCCGGAGTTATCATATCTCCGCTGATGACCGCCGAAGAGCTGCGCAGCAGTTTTCCGTTTTCATGTTTGAAAGAGCTGCTCCAGGAAAGTATCCCGTCTTTACCGGACATCTGCTGCGGGATGCCGCAAATATCCAGACTGCGCGGGAGTTTCAATGAAAAATCCTCAACAAGTTTGCAGCTTGAGTCGAGCTCTATCGGGAAACGTCTCTTTTCGAGCGCAGTGTCGGGCAGCAGCCAGTGGAGTGTTCCGAAAACAGACGAGAAATCCGGAATATGCAATATGGCTGGTTTGCTGGTTGCCGGAAGCGCGTTATCTGCGGAAAATGAGAATTCCACCGTGACAGGCTGAGCAGTATTCCTGATATCTGCGGGCAGTATTTCAAGTTTCTCAAGTTTGGCTCCCGGAAGAGCACGGCGTATCCTTCCCTGCCAGAATTCGGAGCGTTTGCGTTGGGTCATGCGCGAGAAGCTTGAGCGGTATATAAGGTCGTTTATTCCGTTCAATTCAATGCGGCAAACTCCCTTCATGACTCCCTTGTCATCGACTTCGGCTTCCGAACTTATCTTCATCAGATTTTTTTCCGGAGCGATCAGCGGAGTCTTTCTCAAAATGTCGCCCTCTTTGCGGGCGGCGAGGAAACTCTGGTTTGCGAGGTACTCCGGAAAAAGCGTGCGGGTGTTTTCGTCCGTCGGGTCCATCATGACATAGTTGAAGTTGCCCTTGTCCACACAGGTAACCGCATGATTGAAATAGCCGTTCGGCACATCGCTGTCCTTGGGCGTTCCCGCCATGAATAAAGCGGGATATGCTTTGATACCCGCAAGTTCCAGCATGGAAGCCAGCAGAGCCGCCTTGTCGCGGCATACTCCGTGACGCTGTCTGAAAGTATCTCTGACATCGTGCGGCTCAAAGCCCGGAGCGTTTTTTTCGGCGGTGACTCCGGTATAGCGGATGTTCTGGGAGACGAATTTGAATATGCGGGAGATCTTTTCATCATCATCTTTCGCGCCGGATGTCAGTTCTTTTACCTTGGCTATCATCTCATCAGAGACCGCGTCCATGCCCGGGCGGCAGAGTTCGTAGTACCACCTTGAAATGGATTGCCAGTCTTTTGCGGTTCCTGCGAGCAGCCTCTGACAGCAGGTGTAGAGTTTGGGCATACCCGGTTCAGGGATCGCCTGCGGAACGTTCAGAGCCTGCCAGCGGTAAATTATGCGTCCGTTTTTCACTTCGGGTTTGAAGGTCTTCACGGTTCCCGGCACCTCATTTTTGAGTGCGATATTGCGTAAAGGAAGCTCTTTCGGAGCATTGATTTCCACATCATAGCGCAGTATGGGAACGTCGGACTCAAGCAGATTGATGGTGCTCCACTCTCCCGGAATGATGGGTTTGAGCGTTTTTCTCTGAGTTTTGATAAAGAGCGTGTCTCCGATCTGCAGTCCCGGTACGGTGAGGATGATTTCCTTGATTTCGGGATCGTAGATGTTGCTGCTCATCTGTTCCGCCGAGGTAGTGACGGTCGTATGTTTTTTGAGATCGAAAGTGATCTTTTTACCATCGCGCAGTATGAAGCAGTCGCTGAACTCCGCACTTCCGAAATTGGTATTGCAGTGCAGAGGAATCTTTGAGAGCTCTTTTCTGCCTGCCTCTGTGAGTATCTTCTGGTAAAACTCATCGGTTTCCACCGAAGTACCGTCCTTCTGGTAGGTCATGACCTCCAAGTCATAGACAAGCACACTTTTGGCATCAGGAAATCTCTCCTGAGTGGCACTTTTGATAAGAGCCGGAATATCCGGACTTTTTGCACCCAGGATGGTTCCTGATATTACCGCAAGCGCGAGAAAGAGCGTTTTCAACAGAGAGCAGGACATATTTCAGCCTCAGAGTTTGGCGAGTGCGTTGTCGATACGGCGGAGCGACTCCTCTTTGCCGAGCAGCTCCATGATCTCTCCCGGACCTCCGGGGGTGACCGGAGTTCCTGAGAGGGCGATACGCACTGCCCACATCGGCTGTCCGAGTTTGACGCCGCGTTTTTCGGCGCACGCGGTGAGCAGATCGGTGACCGCCTGAGCGGATATCTCCATTCCGGAAAAGGCTTCGCGCATTTCAAGGAGTATATCCTTGGCGATCTCAGGAGTGCATTTGCTCTTTTTGTTGTTGAACATCTCAGCATCATACTCCGGCTGCTCGTGCAGGAAAGCGATTTTTCCCGGAATTTCAGTCAGAAGTTCAGTGCGCTGCTGGAGCAGTGCCGCAAGCATATCCCACTTTGCTTCGAGCGGAGTGTCCTCAACCTGGGCAAACGATTTTGCCCTTGCGGCAAACTCCTCAGGAGAGAGCTTGCGGATATATTCAGCATTCATCCATTTGAGTTTGTCATAGTCGAAAACAGCGGGGCTTTTGTTGAGACCTGAGAGGCTGAAAAGTTCCTCAAGTTCGCTGAATTCAAAGATCTCTCTGTCGCTCTTTGAGGACCATCCGAGCAGAGCGATATAGTTGACGATCGCTTCCGCGAGATATCCGTCGGCAATGAGGTTTTCAAAACTCACAGAGCCGTGGCGTTTGGAGAGCTTTGCGACTTCTCCGTCTGCATTGCGTCCCATGATGAGCGGAAGGTGGACGTAGGTCGGGATATCCCAGCCGAAAGCCTTGTAAAGGAGATTGTATTTCGGAGTCGATGAGAGATACTCCGAACCGCGCACCACATGAGTTATCGCCATAAGGTGATCGTCGATGACGTTGGCGAAGTTGTAGGTGGGCATTCCGTCGCTTTTGAGCAGGATCTGGTCATCGAGGACTTTGTTTTCGATGGTGATTTCTCCGAAGACGCTGTCGGTAAAGGTGGTGCTTCCGGAGCGGTCGATCTTCTGGCGGATGACACAGCTTTTTCCAGCGTCAACGAGCTTCTGAGCTTCAGCCGGATCCATGGCGCGGCAGGGGTCATCGGCGGGGTCGGAGTTTCCGGCTCCTTCGGTCTCATCTTCACACTTTTCGCAGAAGCAGTAGTAGGCGTGGCCGGTTTCGACCAGCTTTTTGGCGTATTCGGCATAGAGGGGTTTGCGCTCGCTCTGGATGTAGGGACCGAAATCTCCTCCGACATCCGGACCCTCGTCATGGATGAGATTTGCGGCTTTAAGAGTGGCATATATCACATCCACGGCTCCATCTACATAGCGTGCCTGATCGGTGTCTTCGATACGCAGGATGAATTTTCCTTTGGAAGAGTGGGCGAGCAGACAGGCGTAAAGCGCAGTACGCAGGTTTCCGACATGCATGAAGCCGGTGGGACTGGGGGCGAAGCGGGTGCGGACGCAGTTTGAATTGTTGCACATAATGGAAAATACCTTATTTTTCAGATTGTTCAAGCGGCAGCCACATATCGCGGCGGACGCGGGTTTTGATATCTTTTTTCAGAAGGCGGATGAAGTTTTCCGCCTCCGGAGAATTTTTTACGGTCACTAAAACATAGCGGCGGGAGAGCGGATATTTTCCGCTGCATATATTGTTTTTGGACGGCATCACTCCGTTGACGGGAGTGATATTTACGTTTTCGTCTCCCGCAGTCATGTGGGCAAAGCCCATGGCATCGGGATTTGCTCCGACGAGGAGCACTACATCCTTTGAGCTTTCGACTCCCAGAACTTCTGCGGCGGGAGCGGCTCCCAGAATGTCGCGGTCGAGTCCTGAGTGTTCAGAAGTGTTTTTGAGATTTATGCGGTGGATATCGCGGGGTCTCCAGCCAAGTTCGCTCCAGCGCGGACGCAGTCCTGAAAAGATATCTTTTGCCTGTTCGGAGGTGATTCCGGGCAGGGGATTGGCTGAGTTGACGTATATGACGAGAGCCTCACATCCGAGGGGAAGCTGCGGATTTTTTTTGAACTTTTCAGGAATGTCTCCGATCTCCCAGACGGCAAGGTCAACCGTATTTTGTTCCGTGAGAGCAGCCGCGCTTTCAGCCGCCATGCGGTCGATACGGATATCAGAGCCGCTGGCGACAGAGTATTCAAGAGCCGCCTGACGCAGAGCCGATGAGCCTCCGCGCGATGAGTCTGTTATCCGCAGCGTCCCTGCGGCAAGCAGGAGCGGCAGGAGGAAGAGTGAAGTGAAAAGAGCCTTTCTCACGCGTACATGCTCCTCAAAACTTCCAGCAGGCGGGCATTTTCAGCGGGGTTGCCGATGGTTATGCGCACATATTTGCCTGTGGCATCTCCGGGAAAGTAACGGACGATGACCGCCTCATTTCTCAAGCCGGTGAAGCATCTGTTTCCGTCCTGATCCGGAGGCATGGCAAAGAGAAAATTGCTCTTGGAGTCAACGCAGTAGAAGCCGAGTTTTTCCAATTCAGCTTTGAGCATCGAGCGCATCTCTTTGACTTCTGCGGTTCTGGCGGCAAAATACTCCGTGTCGTTGTATGCCGCGAGCGCGATGTGCTGGCTGAGCATATCGACATTGTAGGAGTCTTTGAGTTTCATCAGACCCTCGACGATCTCTTTTGAGCTCACCGCATATCCCAGACGCAGACCGGCGAGAGCGTAGCTTTTGGAAAATGTCCGCATGACGATCACGTTGGAGTATTTTTTCACCAGCTCCATGCAGTTGTCTTCGGCAAAGTCGGCGTAGGCTTCGTCGATGGTGACGATTCCGTCGAAAGAGCAGCAGATGTTTTCGATGACAGAGATATCGAAGCTGTTTCCGGTCGGAGCGTTGGGGCGGGTGATCATGAGCAGATTTGCCTCTTTTGCCTGCTCAAGCAGATCGTCCGGAAGCGCAAAAGTCTTTTCAGCGAGCGCGATACGGATGACTTTTGCTCCCTGCATGGCGGCGAGTTCAGCGTAAAGCGAATAGCTGGGATAGAGCATCGCCATCGCTCTGTCCGGACTGGTGAACGCCCGGAATATCATCGTGAGGATATCATCCGAGCCATTGCCGACGATGACGTTGTCTTTTTCGAGTCCGTTGCGCTGAGCCACTGCGCAGCGCAGGGCGTCTGCCCTGGGGTCCGGATAGCGTCGCATCTGCTCAGTGTTGAAGTTTTTCAGCACCTTTTCCACCTCAGGAGAGGGAGCAAAGGGATTTTCGTTGGTATTGAGTTTGACCAGATTTGCCATCTTGGGCTGTTCTCCCGGAACATAACCTGCCATGGCATCTATTTCGGGTCTGAAATATGATTTTGTCATTTGACTGCTGCCTTATCAATAAAGTTAATATATGATACACAGCTCTAATGTAGCGCAAAAATCCCTATTTTTCAATACGAACCGCAAGCTTTTTTGCATTAAAGCCGGCAAAAAAGTCCAAAGAAGCGAGTTTCATGCGGTCATCCCGGTTTTGTGCAGTTTTTGTTCCATTTCCAGGCGTCTCCGGCATGATACCGCAAAAAACATTGCCGATGATCCGATAAAACTCTTATTTATTGTACCCCGGCACTTGTAAAAACGCGCACATAACGTTATCTTATATAGTTGGATCGTTGTTGTTTCACAAACAAAATCATATATGGAGAAAACTTGATATGAAAAAATTTCTTTTGATGCTCATTGCCGTCGCCGCCCTCGCTCCCGCCGCTGTCCGCGGAGCTGAAGAGCCGGTCATCACCCGCGGAGAACTCAAGGATAAGATCCTGCTCTATCTGCCCAACCGCGTCATGGATCTTCTGGATATCTTCAGCTTGAACATCGGAGTCGGTCCGGTCGCCGAAGCTCGTCTTATGGCAACCAGATACTGCGATGTGGGTGCGGGTATCGGACTCTCTGCCAAACTCTACAAGGATTTCAACCGTCAGTACGGTCTCGGACTCGAAGAGGGCTGGTACTGGTCATTCATCTTCGTCAGCGAAGAGCAGTATGCACTTACTGAGAGCCTCGGTTCAGTCAAACTCTACTCAGAGAACCGCACCGGAGTTCCCATGCCCGATACCAACACCTATGATTTCTTCGACGGCAAACGCGACTTCCTCGCCATCGGCGGAAGCCTCGGACTTCTGGTTGACGGAAATCTCTATCTGCACCCCATGGAGTGGCTTGACCTCGGTCTCGGATTTCTCCTGATCGACATCAAGAACGACGATTATATAATGGATGATTTCCGCTGAGATGTCCTTTGAGTGTCTGAGGTGCGGAGCCTGCTGCCGCTGGGAGGGGGCGGTGAAACTTGTTGACGATGAAGTTGACAAAATAGCCTCCTATCTCGGTATGGACGTGAATGATTTCATCCGCGACCATACCGGAATAACTCCCGACAGACAGCACCTCTCGCTTCTGAGTAAATCTGACGGAAGCTGCGAGTATCTCGGAGAAAACGGCTGCCTGATAAATCCGGTCAAACCCCGTCAATGCCGCGAATTTCCTGAAAAGTGGAATTTTCCCGGCTGGATGGACGAGTGCGCCTCCGGAAGAGAACTCAAAAAACAACAATCCACAGCAAAACAGTTATGAAAAAACTCGGTGATCTTATTGTACTGTCCGGACCGAGCGGAGTCGGAAAATCGACTCTGGTCGGCAAGTTGAAACAGAGTCTTCCTGCTCTGGAGTTTTCCATATCCTGCACCACCCGGGCTCCCCGCGGAAGCGAGCAGAACGGTGTGGAGTATTACTTCCTCTCTCAGGAGGAGTTCGACGCCAAACGCCGCAACAACGAGTTTATCGAGAGTGCGGATGTCTTTTCTCACAGCTACGGTACTCTCAAGAGCGAAGTTATCGACCGCATCAGACGCGGAGTTCAAGTCGTGCTCGATATCGACGTGCAGGGTGCTCTTCAGATACGCAAAGCTGCGCTTGAGGATGAGATACTCAAAAGAACGGCGACATTCGTTATGATCGCTCCTCCTGACCTTGAGACGCTGAAGACCCGTCTTTCCGGACGTGCCACCGACAGCGCAGAACAGGTTGCCCAGCGTCTTGCCAAGGCGCAGAGTGAATTGCAGAATTTCCGCCACTACGACTGCCTTGTGGTCAACGATGATCTGGAAAAAGCGTCGGAGGATCTGCTCGCCGTATTCAAAGCAGCTTCTCTCAGAAGTTCAACCATAGATGAAGAGTTGTTTGTATGAGTAAAGTTATCGTTCTCGGAGTTACCGGAGGCATCGCCGCCTACAAGAGTGCCTTCCTCTGCAGCAAACTCGTTCAGGCGGGTTACGATGTACGGGTGGTGATGACTGAAAATGCCGCAAAGTTTGTCACTCCGCTGACCTTCCGCACCCTGTCGCGCAATCCGGTGACGACCTCTCTCTGGGATGAGCCGGAGTGGAAACCTGAACACGTTGCGCTTGCCAATATCGCTGATCTGTTTGTCGTAGCTCCGGCGACGGCAAATTTCCTTGCCAAGTTCGCCAGCGGTATCGCCGATGACGCGCTCTCGACCTTTGCCGCGACTTACGGGGGAATGAGTCTGATCGCTCCTGCGATGAACCCCGCCATGTGGAAAAATCCCGCCTGTGCCGCCAATGTGGAAACGCTCAAGTCGCGCGGAGTTGCCTTTATCGGTCCCGAGTGCGGGCACGTCGCGTGCGGCGAGCCCGGAGCAGGACGTATGTCCGAGCCTGAAAAGATTTTTGCCGCGGTGGAAGACGCTCTGCGATGAAGTTTGAACGCTCCGCGCTGATATTTTTTGCCGCCCTTGCCGCTGCACTTGGAGCATCTTTGTATATCCTTGCTCCCTGTCCGGTCTGGATAACCGACAACGGAAACAAGTATATCATCATGCGCAACTATGCCGCACACGGTACTGCCGCGCTGCGTCACGCTGAGCCGGAGCTTGCTCCGACCGGAGACTTTCATATCCAGCACCATGAGAAGCAGCTCCGCAGTTTTTATCCGGAGTTTTACCCCGTTCTGTGCAGCTTTTTCTATCTCGCCGGAGGTGAGCGCGCCGCCGCACTTCCGGCGATACTGGGAACTCTTGTCTGCGCCTTTACAGTCTTTCTCTGGACAAAAAATAAACTGCTTGCGGCGGTGACGGTATTATGTGGTCCGCTGCTGTTTTACAGTTTCGTGTTGTGGGAGATGACTTTGAGCTGTGCGGTTGTAACTTGTGCGCTCTACCTGCTTTTGAAAAAACGCCATGCTTTTTTTGCCGGACTTCTCATCGGTCTCGGATTATTTCTTCGTGAAGAGTCCTACTTTGCCGCCGCCGCGCTCGGGTTTGCCCTGCTGATTTTCAAAGAGTACAAAGCCCTGGCATACTTTGCCGCCGGAACGGTTTGCGGAGTCCTTCCGGTCTGGATATACAATTACGTTGAGTTCGGCAATATCCTCGGACTCCACGGAAAAGTTTACCTCGCCGGCACCGGAATTCAGAGCGTTGCAGGTATCGCCTGGAACTATTTCCACCACCTTCTGCGCGGAGAGCCTACCGGCAGAAATCTTGAGATACTCTACACCATCGTTCCTGCGATACTGATGATTATTTCATCATTCAAACGCAAGACCAAACTGCGTGCCATCTCGCTCACTTTCGCCTCTGCGGGAGCGGCGATACTGCTTTTGCGTTATATCCGTCTTTCAGGCTACTCCTATGCGGCGGCGTGCAGTACAGGAGTATTTGCCGCGCTTCCTGTGGGGTGGTTTTTCTTTTCTGATATCCGCAACGCTCTGACCCGTCAGGCGAAGATATACCGCATTCTTGCGTTGTTCGTGCTGGTGTATATCGTGACCGTTCCTGCGGTACTTACCCGCGGAGACGTCGGTCTTATCTGGAGCGCGCGCCACTTCATGGTGCTGATTCCTGCATTGGTCATATTGAGTGCGAAAAGCGTCAAAAACATTGATTTGCCCACAGCGCGTGAGACGCTTCCTGCGGTCGTGGCACTTCTGGCATTGGGGCAGCAGCTTGCCGGAGTTTATTCCCTCAGGCAGATATCCAATGAGTGCCGCGAGTTGGAGAACACCATAAGAGAGATGAAGACTCCGATCGTGGCGAGCGACGTGTTTTACCTGCCTGAGATGACTCCGCGCCTCTGGTTTGAAAATCTGATGCTGGATATATCAAAGAGCTCCAATGTGGAAAAGATATCGCAGTCCGCTCCGGGAGAGATGCTGCTTGTCATCTCTCCCAATCCGCAGTTCAGGCGCATCGGAGACAACAACTTGAGTTATCTCTTGAAGAACTATGATATTCCAGCGGCTCCTGTGCACTTCAAAAAGAGTTCCGGAACAGGTTTCATCGACCTCTTTATCTTCAAACTCGTCCGCAAAGGCGGTGCAAAATGAAGAAGCCCGAACTGCTCCTTCCCGCCGGAAGCATCGAGACTGCGCTCGCCGCCTTTGACGGAGGTGCTGATGCGGTCTATTGCGGTCTGGCAAAATTCAATGCGCGTGAGCGGGCGGTGAACTTTTCTTTTCCGCAGCTGCGCACCCTGCTTGAGCGGGCAAAGAGCGAAGGGAAAAAGGTCTATATCACTTTTAATACTCTGCTCAAAAGCTCTGAGCTTTCCGAAGCGGCGCAATTTCTTGCCGAGCTTGCCAAGACGCCTCCTGACGCGCTTATCGTCCAGGATCCGGGAGTGATACAGCTCGTCAATAAATATTTTCCGTTTTTTACTCTGCACGCCTCCACCCAGATGGGAATACACAACTCCTGCGGAGTATCTGCCCTGGAGGAACTCAATATCAAGCGCGTCATCCTCGAGCGTCAGATAACCCTTGATGAGCTCAAAAAAATCCGCCGGAAGAGCAAACTTGAGCTTGAAGTGTTTATCCACGGTTCCCTCTGCTGCAGCTTGTCGGGACGTTGTCTTTTAAGCAGTTATCTTGGCGGAACAAGCGGAAACCGCGGCCGCTGCAAGCAGCCGTGCCGCCGCTGTTATGCCGCGGTTGACAACTCCAAACAGGACTATTTTCTCTCTCCGTATGATCTTGACGGCTCATCTCTGGTGCGCGAGTTGAGTGATATCGGTATCGACTCCTTCAAAGTCGAGGGCAGGCTGCGCGGAACGGATTACATTTTCAAGACAGCCCGCGCCTACCGTCTGCTCATCGACCACCCGGACGATTTTGAAGCTGTCTCTGAAGCCCGCAAGCTTTTGGAGTCCTCTTCCATGCGTGAGACCTCGACCGGGTTTTATTACAAGCGCGATTACAAAAACATCATCAACCGGAACCGTTCCGGAGTATTCGGTATCGAAGCCGGCATCGCCGGAAAAAGCCGCAACGGAACGTTTGCCCTGCGCTCACAGATACGTCTCCATCTCGGAGACCGTCTGCGGCTGGTAAACGAGCGTACCCGCGAAGATATCTCCTTTTCCCTCACCCGTCTCGAGGAAAACGGCAAGCGGGTGATCAAGTGCCGTCCCGGAGCTCAGGTCGTCATCGGAACTGCTCCCGATGTTCCAGCCGGATGCCGGGTATATAAGATCGGTGAAAACGGTTTTGACTACCGTACTGCGGCGGAGAGTCTGCGTCCCGGCAGATATCCTGCCACTCTCACCGTAAAAGCGTCTGAAAAGCTCTGGAAAGTCACCTTTTCCCGTCTTCCCGGTTTTGAATGGATAGAGGAGACGGATTTTTCTCCCGCCGAGAAGCGTCCTGTAACGCAGGAGAGCATCGCTGAGGCCTTCTCTTCCGCCCCCCTTGAGCCGTGGAGAATAGACGATGTCAAAGTTGAAATAGACGGCAGTTTTTTTGTTCCGGGTTCCCTCTTGAAGGATATGCGCCGCAAATTCTGGAGTGCCGTCAAAGCGCAGATGCCTCCCTTTGACTGCTGGTTTGGTGAGCAATCAAATGCTCTTGAAGCTTTTTTGAACGCAGATAAGTGCGATACTCTGTCTCCGGAAACCGTCATGCCCCGGGAGGCGTTTGTCATCCCGGCATTTATCTGTGAAGATGATTTGAATAGTGTCATTCACGAATTGGAAATATATTTTGCTTCCGGAAAACGTGCCGTCTGCGTCACCTCTTTCCACGGATTTGCCATGCTGAAAACTGCTCCCCGCGACGTCAGGATATTTGTCCGCTTTCCGCTCCCTGTCGCCAACCATCTTGCCGCAGGATTGCTCGCGGAATTGGGAGCTGAGGCATTTGCTCCCGAAGTTGAGCTTGATGCGGAGGCGAAACAGCAGTTGTTTTCCAAAACATCTCTTGCGCATTTTGTTGACGACACCCCTGTTCCTCTGCTCGTTACCCGCGCCGCTCTCGACCGAACCAGGCGCACCGACGGCTCCGGAAACACTTTTTCCGTCCGGTATGACAGTTCAGAAAAGACCTCCCAGCTCTTTTCCGAAAACACCGACCCCGCATCGGAATTTGAAAAACAACTGTTATTATAAGTGTATTAAGTATATGAGGTATATTTGTCAACATACGCAAAACGCCTGTTTGCCACGGCGGATGCATCCGCGAGAGGTATGATACACATTAACCAATACAAAGCATTGTCCACCAAAAATAAAGAAAGGTTGAAAAAATGACAGAACAACAGAAAATCAGTTACGCCCTTGGTATGAACATCATGGGCAATCTCGCCGAGCTCCCGATCGAAATCGATGTCGAGAGCGTCATCTCCGCGATCAAGGACGTCTCCGCTGAAAAAGAGACCGCCCTCAAGGTCGAGGAGTACCACAAGTACATGCAGGAGTTCCAGAAAAAGGTTCAGGAAGCCGGTCAGCAGGCCGTCGCCAAAGCCGCCGAGAACAACAAGAAAGCCGGAGCCGAATTCCTCGCCGAAAACGCCAAAAAAGAGGGCGTCAAAGTCACTCCTTCCGGTCTGCAGTACCGCGTCATCACCGAAGGCAGCGGAACCAAACCCTCCGCCTCCAGCAAGATAAAAGTCCACTACACCGGTAAACTCACCGACGGAACCGTTTTCGACAGCTCCGTCCAGCGCGGCGAACCCATCGACTTCGCACTCAATCAGGTCATCCCCGGCTGGACCGAAGGCGTCCAGCTCATGACCCCCGGAAGCAAATACGAATTCGTTATCCCCTCCGACCTCGCCTACGGCGACCGCGGAGCCGGTAACGCCATCCCCCCGGGCGCGACCCTCGTCTTCGAGGTTGAGCTGCTCGCTGTTCTGTAACAGTTGAGGATGGGAGCCGGGAGGAGGCGGAAAACTTCTTTTTACGGGAAAAAGAAGTTTTCCGCCCCCTCCCGGACCCTCCCCCACTTTTCAAGAAAAACGGCTGAATGAACTGCTCCCGCTGGTCGCAGTTCGGGTATGTCGTTTGCACGCCGTTGTGTTGGACGCAGCGGCTTTTTTGTTATTTTGCTCCCTTCGGTCGCGTTCTTTTCTTGCTCCCGCTGGTCGCGGTTGTTTTGCTCCCTTCGGTCGCTTTCTTTTTTTGGCTCACTCTGAACGCGTTTCAGGGTATAAAAAAGCCCATCCGGATTTCCGGACGGGCATTGGTTCAAGCGTAGTGAAGATCAGTCTTCAAAGTTTTTGATATCGTCAGCGGGGATTTGTATTGCTCCGCACTTATCCTTGTCGCCGCTGTCGCTGTATTTTACATCGTTGTCAGGAATGAATTTGGTGCTGGCTTGTTCCTTGGTCACGCTTTCCACATGACCGTCAAGGAAGAACATATTGAGTTCATTATCATGCACGACGAAAAAGTATCCCGCAGTTCCGTTATACAAATTTGAGCGCGGAATCAGCTCGTTGTCCTCTATACGTCCGGAGCATCCGCCGATAACCAGCTGAGATGGTGACAGAATGACTTTGGTTGAGCTGCTTTTGACTGTAAGGCGTTTGGTTCCTCTGAAATCAAAACCCTGGAATTTGTCTTTTACGTCAGCTCCCTGGGCACCGATCACTCCGAGTGCAGCTGCCATCTGACTGTTTGTCGGATTGCGTCCGAGAGTAGGATCGGTATTTGTCATGATTGCCGGACAGCGGAAACCTTTGGTGCTCGACAGTTTGCCTTTGGAATGCAGATAACGTGTCCACGCTGCATCTTTTTTGGTATCGTTCAAAGAGGTGGATGCCATACCGCTTCCATTGACCAGATAACTGTCATTGGCATTCATGGTGACGGTGAGCAGCTTCATAAGCTGTCCCTGATTACTGATGCACTCGGTGCGGCGTCCAGCCTGACGTGCCATTCCGACTGCCGGAAAAATCAATCCGGCGAGGATACCGATGATACCTACGACCACCAGCACTTCCACGAGGGTGAAATGTTTTTTATTCATAATCTTGTTCACTTTCTTTTTTTGGGGTTGAAGACTATTTTTCCACCATATAGAATAGCTGAAAAACGTCAATTTGTCAAGCTCGGAAGTGCAAAAAACTATTTTTTTCTTGAAAAAAAACAGTATTGATTTGACAAAACGCCGAAATTCGGCTAAAGTATATGGTGTGGAAAATGTTCTCAGCAACGGAAAATATAAAATTTAGGGTATTGATATTATGAACAAACGTTACAATTTCACTCTGGTCGAACTTCTGGTCGTTATCGGCATCATCGCTATCCTCGCAGGACTCATCCTCGGAGCTGTTACCATGGCTCAGGCAAGCGGACGCAACACCCAGGCAAAAGCTGACATCGCCTCCATCACCATGGCTCTGCGCGGAGTCGAGACAACCTATGGCAAACTGGTCAATACAGCCGCTGATTTCAACGGCAAAGCTGCGACGAAGAGCACCTCAAAAGAGAGCAACGACACCTGGTTCATCGACGGAGATGCTTATGACGCATTTATTGCCGAATTGAGTGTTCCCAAAAACGAAGGACTCGACAGCACAAAACTGAATATAAACAAGCGCAAGACGGTGTTCCTCGAGCCCCGCAGCACATTCGATCCCTCGAAGAAGTATGATGACGACGATACCCAGAAAGCCGCTCTGTGGCGCGACCCCTGGGGAAATGCCTATCAGGTCTATCTCAACGTTCAGGGAGAGAAATACCTGAAGCTTGGCAGCAAAGTTCTCGCCGCCGATATCGCCATCTACTCATTCGGACCCAACGGAACCGATGACAAAGGATGCAACTCCGATCTCGACACCTGCGAACAGGGAGCAAGTGCCGATGACCACAAGCTCCACGACGACGTGGCAGGCTGGCGCAAGTAAGACAGCTGCAGTTCAAAAGGGCTGCTGCCGGACACGATGTTCCGCAGCGGCTCTTTTTTTGTCTTTTTTTGCTCAAAAACTTTGTGAAACAACTTGAAACAGGCTTGTATTTCAAGGGGTAAGGGGTATATTATAATTAATACGTATATTTATATAATAACAAGGGTGAAAACTCTCAAGGAAAGAAACAAATGAGCGAAGAAGAAAACATCAATCTTGAAAACAACAATGCGGCGGAGTACAGCGCAAGTAAAATCACCGTTCTCGAAGGTCTCGAGGCGGTGCGCGTCCGTCCGTCAATGTATATCGGCGATACCGGGATCCGCGGACTCCACCACCTGGTCTATGAGGTCGTTGACAACTCCATCGACGAGGCTCTCGCCGGATATGCCAGCAGAGTGCAGGTGACCATTCACAGCGACAACTCCATCACCGTTGAGGATGACGGACGCGGTATTCCGGTCGATATGCACGAAAAAGAGAACAAACCCGCTGTCGAAGTCGTGCTGACCATCCTGCACGCCGGCGGTAAGTTCGACCACAACTCCTACAAGGTCTCCGGAGGTCTTCATGGAGTCGGTGTTTCCTGTGTGAACGCTCTCTCCGACTGGATGAACGTCGAAGTCTGCCGCGACGGCAAGGCTCACACCATCGGTTTCGAGCGCGGAAAGACCACCCGGAAGCTTCAGGTCATCGGCGATACCGACAAGCGCGGAACCAAAGTCACCTTCAAGCCGGACGGAACCATCTTCAGCGATACCGTCTATAACTGGGATACCTTGCAGAAACGTCTGCGCGAGCTTGCTTTCCTCAACAGCGGAATCCATATCACGCTCACCGATGAGCGCTCCACTGAAGAGATCAAACCTCAGAGCGAGCACTTCCACTACGAGGGCGGAATCCGGGAGTTCGTCACTCTGCTCAACAAGGATAAGAAGGTCGTCAACCCAGAGGTCATCTACTTCCACCGTGAGCGCAACGGTATCGACGTCGAAGTCGCCCTGCAGTACAACGACGGAACCAACGAGAATATCCACAGTTACACCAACAACATCAATACCGTTGAAGGAGGAACTCACCTCGTCGGTTTTCAGACCTCTCTCACCCGTACTGTCAACGCCTACGCCAAGGCGAATATGAAGAACGATACCACCCTCTCCGGAACCGACGTCCGCGAGGGTCTTGCAGCTGTTATCAGTGTCAAGGTTCCGGATCCGCAGTTTGAGGGACAGACCAAGACCAAGCTCGGAAACAGCGAAGTTCGCGGAATCGTTGAGTCGGTCATCAACGAAGAGCTGGGTGCCTACCTTGAGGAAAATCCGGTCATCGCCAAAGAGATCGCCGGAAACGCCATGGTCGCCGCCCGTGCCCGTGAGGCGGCGCGCAAAGCCCGTGAGTCGGTGCGTCGCAAGGGTGCGCTCGAGGGATTCGGACTTCCCGGAAAACTCTCCGACTGCTCCGACCGCGACCCCGAGAAGACTGAGCTCTACATCGTAGAGGGAGACTCCGCAGGCGGTTCTGCCAAGAAAGGCCGCGACAGCCGTTTCCAGGCGATCCTGCCGATCCGCGGTAAACTCATCAACGTTGAAAAAGTCCGCCGCGACAAAGTTTTTGACAACAAAGAGATCCAGAGCCTCATCTATGCAGTGGGCTGCGGAATCGATGACGAGTTCGATGTCTCCAAGGCGCGTTACCACCGCGTAGTAATCATGACAGATGCTGACGTTGACGGTTCCCACATCAGAACTCTGCTTCTGACCTTCTTCTTCCGTCAGATGCGTCCCCTGATCGAAGCCGGATATGTCTATATCGCCCGTCCTCCGCTCTACAAAGTGAGCCGCGGCAAGAAGGAGCGTTATATCGATACCGACGATCAGCTCAACCGCTATCTCATCGAGCTCGGTCTGGACAACCTCTCGTTCTTCGATGCTTCCGGAGCGGAGATGAGCAAAGAGCAGGTGAAAAACCTGATTTCCCTCTACCAGAAGGCGACCATTATCTCTTCCGGACTTCACCGCAACGGAGTTGACAGCAAGGAGTATTTCGAGGCGATCACTCCCGAAGGAGCTTGCCCGTACAGCAGAGTGAGCGTGCGCGAATCCACCGGAATCACCACCAGCGTCTTCTGTTACAGCGCAGAGGAGGAAGCTCAGGTCTGCGCCGAGGCGCGTGAGCGTATCTCTTCCGGAGTCGTCATTCCGGAAAACGAGAGCGAAGCCGAAGCCGCTGCCCGCATTGCCGAGCTGAGACGCCGCGTCGATGCCGTCAGTATCTTCGAGGCGCAGGAGTGCACCAAGTTCGTCGCAGAACTCAAAGCCGCCAACCTTGAGCCCAAAAACGTCTTTGATGCGGGCGAAGTCCTCTGCAAAGCGGGAACCGTTTCCGAGAGCGGAGAGTTCAAATCTGCTCCGCAGGAGGCGCACAGCCTTGCCGAACTCTTCACCATCGTCCGCACCAGCGGTCAGAACGGCGGAGTCCAGCTTCAGCGTTACAAAGGTCTCGGTGAAATGAACCCGAGCCAGCTCTGGGAAACCACCATGAACCCCGAGACCCGCTCCATGATCCGCGTCACCCTCGAGGATGCGGTCAAGGCCGACCAGATATTCAATCTGCTCATGGGCGATGTGGTCGAACCCCGCAGGGAGTATATCGAGCTCCACGCCGCCAACGTCAAAGATCTCGACATTTGATTTTAAACACAAGGAGTTACTACTATGGCAGAAAAAGATATGCCCGCAATCGATAAAGATAAGAGTTTGCAGATCGCTATCAGCCAGATCGAAAAGGAGTTCGGCAAGGGCTCCATCATGCGTCTGGGTGATACACAGGCTGCAGTTACCGACGTCAACGTGTTCAGCACCGGAAGTCTCTCCCTCGACCTCGCGCTCGGAATCAATGGACTTCCTGCCGGACGTATCGTTGAGATTTTCGGACCTGAGTCCAGCGGAAAGACCACCGTCTGTCTCCACGTCATCGCCAATGCTCAGGCGAAGGGCGGAAAGTGCGCCATCATCGACGCCGAACACGCCATCGACCCCGGCTATGCCAAAAAGATCGGAGTCAATATCGACGATCTGCTGATCTCCCAGCCGGATTGCGGAGAGGATGCCCTCAATATCGTTGATTGTCTGCTCCGCAGCAATGCGATCGATGTTCTCGTTGTTGACTCTGTCGCGGCACTGGTTCCCCGCGCAGAGATCGAGGGACAGATGGGAGACTCCCACGTCGGACTTCAGGCGCGTCTCATGTCACAGGCTCTCCGTAAAATCACCGGAGCCGCCAGCCGCGGACGCACCTGCGTCATCTTCACCAACCAGATCCGCGAGAAGATCGGAGTCATCTACGGCAACCCCGAGACCACTCCCGGCGGAAACGCCCTCAAATTTTACGCCTCCATCCGTATGGATATCCGCAAAACCAGCGTCATCAAATCCGGAGAGCAGGTTCTGGGCAACCGCGCCAGAGTCAAAGTCATCAAAAACAAAATGGCTCCTCCGTTCAAAGTCGCAGAGTTCGATATCATGTATAACGAGGGAATCTCCAAAGTCGGCTCGATCATCGACGTCGCAACTGATCTCGGACTGCTGGAAAAACGCGGTTCATGGTTCAGTTTTGAGGGAGAGCAGCTCGGACAGGGCAGAGATCAGGTCAAAGCACTTATGACCGACAGCCCCGAACTGCGCGAGCGCGTCACCAGAAAGATCATGGAAGTCCTCTATCCGGAGCAGGCTGCTGCTCAGCAGGAAAAGTCCGCAGAGACCAAGTGATCTACGGGGAAGTGCGATGTTCTCTCTGTCAGTAAAATTTTTCCGAACTGCAAAGACGGCGTGCCTTATGGGCGCGCTGGCACTTCCTGCATTGCTTGGAGCATTCATGTTCGGTTCTGCGGAAACTCCGGGAGACGCTTCCATGAGACAGGGAGATGCTGCAATAAGCACCGGTGACCGAAAGAGTGCAGAGAGATTTTATTTACGCGCTCTTGAACAGGGTAAAGAGGACATAACTCTTTGGAGCACCGCGCTTTTCCGGCTGGGAACACTCGCGCTGCAAAGAAATGATATTCCCCGGGCGAAGGCTCTGTTGCAGGAGTTCCGCCAGCGGATACCTGCGGGCTCAGCTGGCACTCTTCCCGGAGAGATCATGGCGGCGGAGGGCGATTATGCCGGAGCTGAAAAATTCTTCAACACTCTGATTTCCCGCAACGATGTGTTCGCCGATCAGGCGCGTTTCGGACTTGCGGATATCAGAATAAAACAGCAGAAATACGAAGAGGCACTCAAGATACTTGTTCCGTTGAAGGAGTCGCGTTCAGCTCATATCGCAAGACGTTCCGAGTACGCCCAGATACTTACTCTGATAAAGATGGGTAAAATCGCTGAGGCGGAAAAGCTGCTTGAGATCCCCCTCAAAGAGAGCCGCGACAGCAACTTTATGATGCTGAGACTTCTGTGTGCCGCAAAATCAGATGATATCAGTTTTTTCCGCAAACATTATCAGCAGGCGGTGACCGGAGTCGAGGCAGATGAGTTTGTGAGCACCGTTTCCGAGTTCGGAGCGGAACTTGCCGCAAAAAAATCCGATCCCCTCTATGCGGCAAAACTTTATGAGGACGCATTCTGTTTCGCGCTTGACAGCGGGCGCAAACGCGAGCTTGCCGGAAAACTCTTTTCCTGCTGTGCCGCTTTCGATGCGGAACGGGCGGCACAGGTCGCTGAAAAATACGCGAGATTGTTTCCGCACGCTTCGGACAGAGCTCTTATGCAGATGCAGTCCGGAAGATTGCTGGCTTCACAGGGAAAATATTCTCAGGCAGTCAAATTCTACATGAATGTCGTCCACGACAGCGAAAACCTGCTTGTCGAGCGGAGAGCTGCCGCATTGGAGGGCGCAAGTGCCGCAGAGCAGGGCGGATTAGTCAAGGAGGCAGAGTATTTTTATGATCTGCTTATCACCAACTCTCCTGAAATCAGCGAGCGTGAACAGGCCTCTTTGCAGTATGCAGGTTTCCTTATGCGCCGCAGGGAGCATTCCCGCGCCGCAAAGATCCTCGACAGACTTTTCCGCAGCAGTTCGGCCGCTGTACGCGAACAGGCGGCATACCGTCTGCTTCAGGCAAAGAGTTCAGAGAGTGTGCTGAGTGAAAAAGACATACAATACTCCTCTCTGCTGGAAAAATCCCGCGACAGAAAGATTGCCGAGTTCGGCTGTTTTATTTCAGCTGAGATAGCCCGTATTTCCGGACGCTCCGATAAGGAGGTCAGGGAAAAATATCTTGAGTTTATCAAAAAGTATCCCGCAAGCAAGTTTGTTCCGCAGGCGCGTTTTCATGCGGCGAGGCTTGCCGGAAAGGGAGGCAAATATATAGAGGCGGCAAAGGAGTTTATCTCTTTCGCCGATAAATTTCCGGAGCACAAGAACTCCGGAGCCGCGCGTTTCATGGCTATCGACTACTTTTGCCGCGCTTCTGATACCGCAGCTGCTGCGGAGCAGTTGAAAAAGCTCAGGGAGCAGCGCAAATATCCGGAAGCATTTTCCGCAGGATTGCTCTATATGGGTGAGTATATGCTCAACCGCAATGAGTGTAAAAAGGCACTTGAGCTTATTTCTGAAATGACTTCCGGAAAAGACTTTGAGCACTTTTCCAGCCGCGCCGATATGCTTTATCTCCAGGCCCGGCTCCATGCCCGGCTGAAGGATTACGACAATGCAGTGGCTGCTCTCGATAAACTGATAGCCGGCTTTCCGGGCTCTCAGGAGTCAGCCGACGCCAATTTCCTTGCAGGAAACCTGCGGTTTGATGTTTACAACGACTATAAACGTGCCGAACAGCACTTCAAACGCGCTTATGAGCTTGCTTCCGGAGCGGTAACTTCCAATGCCTGCGCCGGAAGGCTTGCCGACTGCCGGTACACCATGTATCTCGGCAATAAAGATGCCGAACTGCTTGCGTCCGCCGAAGAGATATTCCGAATGCTTGCTGAAAAAGCAGTTCTTCCGGCAATGCGGCTCCAGGCGCAATACAAGGCGGGAAAATGCCGGGAAACGGCAGGTGACAGCGAGAAGGCTTTCGAGGATTATGAACAGGTTCTTTACCTCGCGCTGTCTCTCCGGGAGAGCGGCTTGACGCCCGAGCAGAGATGGTGCGAACTTGCAGCTTATAATGCTATACAGCTTGCTTTGTCCCAAAAGGATTTTGAGGCAAATACCAGAGCGCAGCAGATACTTCAGGTTTACCGTAAACTCGGATTTGAACACAGCAATTACGATTTCGATATATTGAAGAAGAATATACGCGAAAGACAGCAACTTATGAACAGAGGAGCAAGATAAACCATGCTTTTTATGAAACTTATGAAGGACGGAGGCCCTGTGATGTGGGTCATTCTGGTGCTCGATATCATCGCGCTTGCGGTGATCCTGCAGAAGACCTTTCAATTTCACCGCGAAGAGATCAATATCCGCGAGCTGCTCCGCGGTTTGTTCAACGTTTTGAAACGCGATGGATTCGTCGAGGCGATCTCACTCTGTGATAACACTCCCGGACCGGTTGCCCGTATGCTCAGTGCGGCGATCGCCGCCAAACAGCAGGGAAACGAAGATATCCGCAGCGCGATCGACGATGCGGCATTTACAGAGATTCCCCGTCTCGAGCGCGGAGTGCGCCTTTTGGGAACGATAGGATTTATTCTGCCTCTGACCGGTTTTCTGGGAACCGTAGTCGGAATGCTTCAGGCATTTGAGAAAGTTCAGGCTGTGTCTGCCTTTACCGCTTCTGCTGTTTCCGGAGCTGTCACTTCTGCGTTGATCACCAGCGCGGCGGGACTTGCCGGAGCGATTCCATGCTATATCGCGTATAACTTTCTGGTGTCCCGCATCGACACGATAACGCTCGATATGGACCGGGCGGCGTTGGAGATACAGAGCTTCTTTGAGCGCAATAAAAATCAATAAACGGTAAGCAGGATGGAAAAAGAGCTTGTCAAACGCCGCCGTTACCGCACGCGGCTCAAATATTTCAAACGCTGGCCGGAGCTTACAGCTCTGCTCGATGTGCTTTGCCTGCTGCTGCTGTTTTTTGCTCTTGCGGGAAGTTTCATAAGGATTCCCGGAATCGGAGTCGAACTTCCGCGTATTGCTGCTCCGGAAGTAGCCGAGCTTGAGCGGTTTGTTGTTTCGGTCACGCCTCCGGCAAAAGAGGGTGCGGAGTGTCAGTTTTATTTCAAAGACAAAGTCGTTACCTTCGATGAGTTGAAACATGAGTTTTCCACCATCAAAGACAAGTCGGTCAAGCGCACGGTCATCATCTGTGCAGACAGCAAAGTTCCGTTCGATACGGTGGCGCAGGTGATGGCGGCGGCTGAGGCGGCGGAGCTCTCGAGTTTCATTGCAGTAATGCCTCCTGAAATACGGGGCGGAGTAGTTATCGAAAAGCAGTAAAAAATGAATACCCGAAGCAGTATCAAGCGCAAATGGCGTTTCAGCCGCACGTCATCAACATATTGGCAGGAGTTATCTGCCGCATTGTTGACAGCTGCGGTTGTGCATCTGCTTTTTTTTGCGGTGTTCAAATACCGCGAGTCTGAAGCTTCCGAGCTGAGCAAAGGGTCTAAGATAACGCTTTACAACGTTACGGCAATGGAGAAAAATCAGCGTTCCAGAACGGTGAAGTGGCTGCAGATGCATGATCCGAAGCTTGCTGTACGCGGAGACTCTCCCTTCGGATTTGCCGGCTTGATGCCGAAAGAAAAACGCCGCACCATCACGGTCAGCGAATTCAAGCCTGAACTCGATATTCCGGAAGCGGCAGAGTTGAAGTATGTTCCGTCAACGGTCAGAGCTGCGGAGTTGAAAGATTTTCCGCAGGTATCGCTCTTGAAAACTCCCGGCAAGGGAGAGACGGTCGTTCTTGATCCACGCGGAAAGAGAGCCGGATTTGACTTGAGCCGTATAAAAGCGGCAGTTCCCGGAACTGGAGTGTACCGGCTTTCCGGAGAGGGTTTGCTGCGCCGGGTCGAAGTTGTAAAATCAACAGCTCCTGAGCAGGACAGACTCTTTTCTCAACTCCTGCTGGATACAGATATTTCAAGCAGCGGAGAGTTTACCGTGATCTGGGCAGGAGGTGCGCAATGAACAGTATCACTTACGCCGACGCATTTTGCACCTACTTTGTCTGCTTTCTCATATTCATCGCAATTTTATGGAATCGGGAAAGCTCCCGGGTGAAACGCCGCGAGCGTCGGAATTTCAGTACAAGACTGTTTTTCTGCGACAAGTGCCGCCGTCCGTTTCTCCAGGAAGAGGACATCAACCTCTGCCGCTGTCCGCGCTGCAATACAGTCTGCATAAGACCGCGCAGGAGAGACCTTGAATGAAAAAATTTTACCAGCAAATTATTTGCGCAATCATTTTGGGAGCGATCTGTTCCGGATGTGCATGGTTTCTGCCTCCGGGAGAGGCTCCTGAGGGAAAAATCACAGATAACTCCCAAGATAAGAACCTCAGCTCCGAAGAGCTCATGCATCACGCCGCGACATCGCTTTGCGGATTTCTCCTTACAACGCCTGAGATAACGTCCATCAACTGCGCAGATATGATATCCGAAAGAGTTTTGCGCGAAGCATCGTCAGTTACGGGAACCGTATTGAATAGAGCAAGCAGATACACGCTATCCTGCCGCAATGACGGAAAAAAGGTTTACTTCACCATAACCTGCTCCGGTAAGACTCTCTGGAGTTATCCTGAGTGATTTTATCTCCTCTGAAGGAATGAGGTTCGCGCTCACGCCGCAATAAACGCCTGCCAGACAACACACAAAACTACTCTGCACGCCCAGACCATAAATCTATGCCGTGGCGACCAACGGAGTATAGACGTCGGTTAGGAAACACACAAATCTACTCTGCACGCCCCAAACGCAAATTTATGCCGAGGCAGAAACGAGACCGCCGTCCCCCGATCAAGCCCGACAAACTGGAGGGCGCGACACTGCAAAAACGCTTTTCTTGTGAAGGGATGGGGTTTGGGGAAGGGAAACACTTCTTTTCCCGTGAAAAGAAGTGTTTCCCTTCCCCAAGAACAACTCCCATCACCAACAAAAAAAGCCGCCTCTTTGCAGAAGCGGCTGAAGACAATATTACTCTCAGGCGAGGTCGGCTTTGTCGCGGGCGACGAGGCAGGCGCGGGTGAGCTCGAAGGTTTGGGCGGCATCGACGAGGGCCTCTTCTCCGTCGAGGAGATGGAGTGCGAAATCATAGAAGATTCCGCGTTGGGGGAGCTGCTCGAGGACTTGTTCTCCGTCGGCGTTGATCAGGGTGACGGTGCTTTTCATAACTTCGATGACTCCGTCGGTTCCGGCGACGCGGACGCGGTCATCTCCGTGGGTGGGGGCGGTGCTGGGGCGCAGGTAGTCGATGGAGGCACTTGCCAGAACTCCGTTATCCATGACAGCTGAAACGAGAGCGGTCATTTCAAGTTCGCCGTGGTTGCGGTTATCGGTGGTGCTGTGATAAGCCTCGATCTTGGAGAAAGATTTAGCTCCGCTGAACCAGAGGATCCAGTCGAGTGCGTGGCTGCCGACCCACGGAATAGTTCCGCCGTAAGTGGCGCGCTCCTTGTAGAATGCGGGACGCTCTCCGAGCTTGTAGGACTTGCGGGTATTGACCATCTTGACCTTTCCGATCTTGCCGGCCTGAACGGCGCGGTAAGCGGTGAGGAAGGGGGCTTCGGCACGCAGTCCGACCATGGAGATGATCTCGACTCCGGGAGCGCATTTTTTATATGTCTCTTCGATTTTCGCAAGGTCTTCAAGGGTGAGGGCGATGGGCTTCTCGCAGAAGACGTGTTTGTTGCGTTTCAAGGCCTCGCAGCACATTTCAGCGTGAAGATCGAACGGACCGTCGATGACAACGCAGTCAATATTTTCTTTGTCCAGCATCTCTTTGTAGTCGTCATAGACTTTGATCTCTTTCCCGAGCTCGGCTGCGGAGTCGATGACCCGCTGGGGAGAGTCAGCACATCCCGGGGAGTAAGCCACCCAGTTGATGCGGTCGATGCGCTGAACCGCGTTGCGGAAATATCCCCAATGTCCGCGGTTGCCGATAAGAGCTACGTTAAGCTGTTCCATGATAAAAAATTCCTCTATTTTGATTTACAGCGGAGTTTTCTTGAGAGTTCCGCATAAGATGTTTTTCTGAAGCACAAAAAGCTCCGATACATAGATTATACTCTCAACTGCGATTTTTCAAGCTCATTTTGAAAAAAAACGCTTCTAAATGGAGGATTTTTGCATTTGCAGCTTGCCAAAGTGCCGTTTTTCGTGTATGTTAAGTTGCTGTCAATTATAAACTGAACAAAAGAGCTGCAAGTGAAAACTCTCAACTGGTATGTGACCCGCGGATTTCTCGGAGCATTTTTCATGGCGATCGCCGTGCTGACTTTCGGTATGACAGGAGCCAACCTGGTCAAGGTACTTGATTATGTCTCGCAGGGAATTCCATTAAGTGTGTTTCTTAAATTCACGCTCTATATTCTTCCTATCATTCTGACATTTACAGTTCCGTGGGCTGTGATGGTCGCGGTCATGCTGGTTTTCGGGAGACTCTCAGCAGACAATGAGATAACCGCCATGCGCGCCTGCGGAGTATCCATACTTCAGATAACCAGTCCGATTCTGATAATCACGGTACTGCTTTCTGCGTTGTGCATGTACCTTCAAGTCGAGCTGGGACCTCCGCTGCTCGGACAGTCGCGCGATATGATGAAGATGGCGGCGATAAATCAGCCGATGTCGATGTTCGAGCCGGGAAAATCTGTCTCATACGAAAATACCCTGATCTATGTCGATGATAAAGATGGCAAAGAGGGGCTGCGCGGAGTTGAACTCTACGTCCTTTCAGACGTGAATACCGCGGCGCAGAATATCTCTTCTGATTACGGCAAAGTCGTGGTCGATAAGGAGAAACAGATCATGACCATCAAGCTTTATGACTGTCTGGTGAGCGACCGCAAAAAGAGCGGAAACGACAGTATAGACCGCTTTTTTGCCCAGGAGCTGAATTTCTCTTTCCATTACGGAAAAGCTGCCAACGAGCAGCGTATAGCTATAAAACCCAAGTATATGCGTCTCTCAGACCTTATGGGCAGGATAAGACTCACCAAAGAGTTGAATAAGGATACGACAGAGCTTGAGATCGAGCTCAACCAGCGTATCGCGTTTGCGCTCTCTCCGATAGCGTTTCTGCTGCTGGGACTTCCGCTCGCCATCCGCACCAGCCGCAGGGAGACTTCGGTAGGACTGTTCCTGAGCGTCATCCTTGCCGGAGTATTTTTCCTCTCGATCATTCTGTGTGAGAGTCTGGAGTCATTCCCGGCACTCTATCCGCAGTATCTTCTCTGGCTGCCCAATATCGTGTTCCAGATAATCGGAGCGGTGATGACTTACCGCATATCCCAGCGGTGAATTCCGGCTGTCCGAGGTGCCCGAAATGGCTCTTATCAAAGAGTTGAGTTTGCGGAGTTTCCGCAGTTTTCAGGAGCGTAAGTTTGTTTTTGACGCGTCCGACGTAGTTTTTACCGGAGAAAACGGCACTGGCAAAAGCAATGTTCTTGAGGCACTCGGATATTTGAGTACGTTGCGGAGTTTCCGCCGTTCCGGAGTCCGCGATATGATCAATATAGGCTCGGACTTTTTCGAGCTTGGAGCAGTAGTTGCAGGAGGTCGTTCCGTCTCCAATCTGACGGTCAGGGAGCAGCTCGGCGGAGCGCGGCAGCTTCTGGTGAATAATGCTCCCGTCAAGCTCGGAGACTTCCTTTTTGAATACCGCTGTGTCTGTTTTTCTCCGGGAGATTTTTCCATCGGTTCCGGGGCGGCAGGCGTGCGCCGCCGTTTTCTCGACCAGCTTATAAGTTCCAATGACCGCAATTATCTTGCCTTGCTTTCACAGTATGTCCGGGCTCTGACCCAGCGCAACCGGGCTGCCAAGATGAAAAATGCCGCAGCTATGCGCGCGTTTGAAGTAGTAATGGCGGAAAATGCTCCGGGAATAATCTCCTGCCGCCGCGAAGCGATATCGCAGCTCGAAACACAAATACGCTCACTGCTTGCCGGAAAATATGATTTTGCCATCCGCTACAAGCCCGATTTTGACGGAGACACCGAGGGGTTTCTCCGCCGCTTTCACTCCATGCGCCAGCGGGAAATGCAGAGGGGCTGCACCCTCACCGGAACTCAGCTCGACGACATAGAGTTTATCCTTGACGGAAAATTTTTGAGGACTTTCGGCTCGACCGGGCAGATAAGGATGGTCACACTGATGCTCAGGCTTGCAGAGTACACACTTCTCCGCCGGACTCCGTCTCCTGTCGTCGTGCTGGCGGACGATGTGACCGGTGAGCTCGATGACAACAACCGCGAGCTGTTTTTCCGCACCGTTTCGACCGCGGATATGCGTTTTCACACCTACGCAGTCTGGCCTGAATATGAAACGCTGCGTTCTGCCCAGTTTATCAAGCTGTGACAGAGCTGCCGCATGACGGTGAATTGTTGGCTGAATAACGGCAGTTTCCGGAATAATTTATCGAACTTTAGCTTCAAATTTATTTGTATTTTGCCCTTTGCGGAGTTAAATTGTATTTGTGCATATATAAACTTTATATACAGGAGAGTTGCTTTATGGATAAAAAAGATTTTGTTATAAGCCGTCTCGGAGAGGCGACGCTACCGTCTCCGGTGGTCGGACAGGCGTTTGTCAGCAATGACGAAACAGTCTGTTACGAAACCGATGCAGCGCGCATCGTCCAGTACGTCAAAGAGGGTAAAGAGATCCCTGCATTCGAGCGCGCCGGAGCCCGTGAAAAGATCTTTCACGACCCCGCCTGGAGCCGTGCTGCGATCCTCACCGCCGGAGGACTCTGCCCGGGACTCAATGAAGTCATCAAATTTCTCACCCAGACTCTGATAAACGACTATAATGTTCCTGTGGTTTACGGAATTCCCTACGGCTATCGCGGACTCAACCCTGCGCGCAAACTTACTCCGATACAGCTTTCTCCCGAGATGGTCGATGCCATCCACGAGGAGGGAGGTTCCATTCTCGGTTCTTCACGCGGTCAGGAGGATACCGAAATAATCGTCGATACCCTTATGCGCATGAACATCAATATGCTCTTTTGCATAGGCGGAGACGGTACCGCACGCTGTGCTCACGACATTGCAGTCGAGATCCAGAAACGCAAACTTGCTATCAGCGTCGTCTGTATTCCCAAAACCGTGGATAACGACCTCAACTTCATCGACCAGACCTTCGGTTTTGCCACCGCAGTATTGCAGGCGGGACCCTACATCACCTGCGCCCACAGCGAAGCCAAAGGAGCTTACAACGGCGTCGGACTGGTCAAAGTCATGGGACGCGACTCAGGATTTATTGCCGCTTATACTGCGCTTTCCAATCCGTTTGTCAACTACTGTCTTGTTCCTGAAGTCCCCTTCACGCTCGAAGGAGACGGCAAACGTTCACTTCTTCCGCACCTTGTCGAGCGTCTCAAAGCCAAACATCACGCGGTGATCCTTGTCGCCGAAGGAGCCGGTCAGGAGCTTTTCAAAAATCAGGAAGTCAGGCACGATGCCTCCGGAAACAAGCTTCACAACGATATCGGAACCTTCCTCAAGGGAGAGATCAACCGTTACTGCAAAGAGCAGGGCATCGAAGTCAATGTCAAATATTTTGACCCCGGATATGCCATCCGCAGCGTCAAGGCAATGGGCAGCGACGCCGTGTTCTGCGCCATGCTCGCCGCCGGAGCAGTCCATGCCGCGATGGCAGGCTGTACCGACGTGATGATCGGTCACTGGGGAGGACAATTCACCCACGTTCCGATCGCGCTTGCCACCCGCAACCGCAAAAAGATCGAGCTTGACAGCACCCTCTGGAGCAATGTCCAGGCGATGACCTGTTATAAGCAGAGCAAACCCAATAACAACTGAGAAACAGCAGTTCTCTGAAAAAAAAACTTAAATAAAAAGGTGAAATCATGATTTACGACCGTCTTGAAAATCTCAACGATTACGCATCGATCGACCCCGAGGCATGGGCATTGGTCGAGGAGTTCCTCAACTCTTGCGCTGAAAAGACTCCTGAGATCGGACGCCACGAACTCGACGGAAAGAGAGTCTATGTCGGAGTCCAGAGCTACAACACCCACGAAGACAACGGTGTCAAACTCGAGACCCATTGCAACTATATCGATATTCAGCTTCTTCTTGCCGGAAAAGAGCACATCATCTACCGCGATGTGGAAGATGCTGAGTGCCTGAGCGAATACAATCCCGAGAAAGATGTCGCCTTCTTCAGCAAGCCCGATGCCGGACTTGCTCTTCCGCTCGAAGTCGGCAACTTCGCCGTGTTCATGCCCGGCGAGGGTCACGCTCCCGGAATCGGAAGCCCCGACAATACTGTCATCAAAGCGGTCTTCAAAATCAGAGCGAAATGAGTACCGTAAGGTTGGGTAAAACCGGATTTGTGCTGGAAAAAAACGGTTTCGGCGCACTTCCGGTACAGCGGGTATCTGTCGATCAGGCGGTTTCGCTTCTGCGGCGCGCCTACGACGGAGGTTTCCGCTTTTTTGATACCGCCCGCTATTATACCGACAGCGAGAAAAAGCTGGGCATCGCCTTTTCCGGAATGCGCGACAAAATCGTCATTGCCAGCAAAACTATGGCGCAGGATGTGAAAACGTTCCGCAGCGATCTTGAGACGTCGCTCCGGGAACTTCAGACCGACTATATCGATATATACCAGTTCCATAACCCTCCATTCATGCCCAAACCGGATGATGGCACCGGGCTGTATGAGGAGATGCTCAAAGCGAAAAGCGAAGGCAAGATCAGACATATATCCATCACCAGCCACCGCTGTTTTATTGCCGAAGAGGCGGTCAAGTCCGGACTTTATGCCACGCTGCAGTATCCGTTTTCCTACATCTGCGGAGAGACCGAGCACCGTCTGGTGGAGCTCTGCCGTCAGCACGATGTCGGATTTATCGCAATGAAAGCCCTCGCCGGAGGTTTGATCCAGGACTCCGCGGCGGCTTGTGCGTATATAAATCAGTTTGATAATGTGCTTCCCATCTGGGGAATTCAGCGTGAACGTGAACTTGATGAGTTTTTGAGTTACATCAAAAACGCTCCTCAGGTGGATGAGCGTATAAATTCGGTCATAGAGCGCGATCGCCAAATGCTCGCCGGAGAGTTCTGCCGCGCCTGCGGTTACTGTCAGCCCTGTCCGGCTCAAATAGATATCGCTCAATGCGCGAGGATGAGCCTTATGCTCAGACGGGCTCCGGCGGAAAACTTTTTGACTCCGCATTGGAAAAGCGAGATGGAAAAAATAAACAACTGCATCAACTGCGGACAATGCCTCGGCAGATGTCCCTATAAATTGGATACACCCAATCTGTTGAGGCGCAACCTCGAGGACTATATCGCAGTTTATGAAGGAAAGGTATCTGTAAAATGAAAGTCATAAGCCGTCAGCGCAACAGCAAATTCTGTCTGGTCTGCGGTCTGGATAATCCGTTCGGTATCCGCGGAGCTTTTTACAATATGGAAGACGGAAGGGTCATGAGTCCGTTCCAGTTCCATTTCAACCATCAGAGCTACCCCCAGCGCGTTCACGGAGGTATGATCACGACCGTCCTCGATGAGCTCGGAATACGTGCAGTATGGGCAAAAAATCTCGACGACACCGTATTCGGAGTCACCACCAGTCTGACCACCAAATACCGCAAACCAGCTCCATACGAGACGGATCTTATCTCAGTCGGAGAGGTGTTGTCCGAGACCAAACGCTTTTTCATCGTTTCCGCCAAGCTCTATGATCCTGATGGAGTGCTTTATGCCGAATCTGAACTCAAGTACATCAAACTTCCAGCCGATGTTATTTCAAAAGGAGTCGATGTGCACGATCAGATGCCGTATCTTGTCGAAGATGGAGTAACAGAGCTCAACTTCAACTTCTGAACACAGGTTTTTCCATGGGGCTGTTGCAAAACTTTATTGTTTCAGCATCGTATGGTGAGGGAGTTTAAGAGGCTGCTTGCCTCTTAAAAATCTCCCGGCAGGGGAGAGTCCCCTGCACCTCTGGCTATTGATTTTGTTCCAAAATCAATAGCCGATTCCTTTTTTGGTGGATTGGGTATTGAGCCTGCTATTCTTAGTGGTGCCGCGTTCTGCTCCCGGCTTTGTCCGCCTCTTCCCTGCGTTCGGCTCCGGGCGGCATAGTAGCCGCCCCTGAGCAGCCTTTTCTGGCTGCTCAGGCACTCTCTCCGTGCGATGCGCAAGGAATTATGCATTCCTTGACCTGCAGCAGGG
>SUVY01000092.1 GCA_015061775.1 Lentisphaerota bacterium
ATGCCCGCAAGGTTCTTCCGTTTGCCTTGGGCATTACATAACCGATCACTTTTTTATTCCCATCAAAAACAGGCATTTGCGGCCATGACAGAAAATATGCCCTTCGACACTCCTCCAACGCCAGCATAGCATTGAGACGCTCGCAAAATGCCGCTTGCTTGCGTGGATTTGTCAAAGTTTCATCCTTGCAAACCTTGACTAGGTAATGCGGATTAATATCAAGTTTGTAAACCACACCTTCACCGCCCCAAGCCAAAATATCAGATTTTTTTAAGGGGAGCGGTTTCTCTTGCGGATCATAAACGATTCGATCCCGCTCTGATACTGGCACGGCAAGCAAACTCCAATCAAGAGAAGTCGCTGCAGCTTTCGATACATTTATCTGACTATTGCATCCTGAAATGACCACATTGTGATGATTCCCAGCAACAGTAATTCCACCGCCCATCGTTGTTACCTTGTTCGTTAATGAAAAAATTTTACTGAATAAATTCTGCATGACCCCTGAATATTTCACCTTTGCCGCATAAAAGCTGTTCTGCCGATATATGGGCATTCTTTTTTTGTATTATGACAAAATTTCTGAAAAAATCTTATATTGCTTTTCAAATTGTGGATGCACGCACAATAGTTCACTCCAGTCATAGCTATTCAGAGTCGTCCAATCGCACTTGTCGGCATATTGAGGATATTTTCTTAAAAGTACACTCCTATCATTTCCATGCAGATTATTCCAACCATATACTTCTGCAAATTGCGGCTGAAATTAAAAAAGTTCGAACCAGTCATCAATATTCAATTTTTCCCAATCACACTGATCGGCATATTCCGGATGTTCGCTGAGCAGTTGACTCCACTGTTCACCCGAAAAACAGCTGAAATCGTATTTTTCCATATTCTATCCTCTAATATTGTTTCAGTTTCTATGTTATATACGGGAGTTTATTTTTAGAAAAGTGACAGAAAGATTTCTTTTTTGAGGAATATTCCTGATATTTTTCAGCAAACTTCGGTCTGGCTTCCAGCAACATTAGCCAATCTTTAGGTTCAAGTTTATCCCAGTTGCATTTATCGGCGAACTGCGGCTGGTTGATAATCAGATAGTACCAATCCAAACCATTAAGTTTTTCCCATGGGCAAAGATGGGCAAATTCCGGGCGTTTGGACAACAGTTTCTGCCACGCATAACCATCCAACAGTTCCCAGTCACACTCGGCGGCAAACTCTGGATGTGCAGCAATGCGCAACGCCCACGAGGCTGAACAGTGTAATGAAGCTATGGCGTTCTGGGCTCGCGCCTTTGAAAAAGTGTGTAAACTTTCCATGCTGTATGCTGTAAGCCAAAATCCCGTCAAGCCCATTATTTCCGTTGATGCTGTCAAGTGGGCGTCAGCCTTTGTCGAATATGTCACCGATCAGATGCTTTTTATGGTGGATAATTATTCCTACGAAAACGTCTTTGACGAAAAATGCCGCAAGGCGGTGCGATATATCAGAGAGGCCGGAGGGCGTGTTGCCCATGGAGTTCTGCTCAAAAGAATGCATGAACCCAAGGAAGTTTTCAAACAGATTATTGAAACCATGGAAGAAAACGGGACAATTACGCACGAAATCAAGGGGACTGGTCCAAGTATGACCAAATTCTACATTTTGCGCTGACAGCAACTCCCCAACAGCAATAATGATTCCCTCTGAAAAGGACAAAAAAATGGAGCACCACCTTGGGAATTAAGGAAGCAAGCTGGGAAGAAAGAATAAGAGATAAATATATAATAATAAGTTATTTATAATTCTCTATTCTATTAATTCCCTAATTCCCACGACACGCGTTTTTCTTTATTTTTTGTCGTTTTAGCCCCATTTACGCGTTATAGCTGTGAATTGGGGAATTGGGGAACTTTACAAAAATCAGGAAAAACATGAATTTATATGCCAATGCTCACGATGTGCTGCCAGCACCGCTGCTCCGTGAGGTGCAGAAGCACTGGCAAGGCACTCTTTATGTACCGCCTCCGCTATGCTCAAGCTCAAATGAACGGGCGTTGAACGCCATCCGTTCAGGACTTCCGGCAAAGGAGGTCGCTGAACAATGCGGTATATCCGTCCGCAGGGTCTACCAAATCGCTCAAACCATGGGTGATGAGAACCCATACGCCACAAAACGCTCACGTTTGCCCCGTGTTGCCGCCTTGCTGGAGATGGAGTCACAGCTTGAGTCTCCGTGAGATGCCCCCCAGAAAGGGCGTTTCTGGGCGCGCTGACGGGCTTTGAACCGGAGGGGGCGGATTATGAGGCGGCAAGGGTCGATATGTGCTTGATGATCAAATGGTTCCCCCCTATGGGGATATTTGAGAGGGCGTGCGGAAGGACTCGGCATATCAAGCAGAGTTGGTTGCGGACCGATAAAACGAGCGTAAACGGCACGCCCACAAAGCCCCAGAAATGCCCCTGTAACGCTTGAAAGCACTTTCACCGATAAGGTTGCAGATTGCTCGCAGCTGCCGCCAGCGGGGCTGTGTTTGGTTATTCCGGCAATAAAAATGTGTCGTAGTTCTCCGGTGTCAAAATTTCTGTTTGAGCGTCTGGATATGCATTGCGGAATGCTAACGGTATCTTGGCTTTGGATGCTGGATTCGCTTTCATTTCCCAAGCGTACAGTGTTTCTGCAGTTTTTTCGAGATAATCAATCTCTTTGCTTTGCGGAGCGGTTGTTCTCCAAAAGAATCGTTGTGGAGGAAATGGTTGGTTCAGCGTATTTTTCAAGCGTTCCAGAATAAGGTAATTTTCCCATAATCCGCCTTTATCGGTTCTGGACTCTATGCGGCTAAAATTACCCATAACAGCATTGCGGATACCTAAATCATAGAAATATATTTTTTTACCTTTTTTGATCTCATTGCGCAAGTTTCCACTGTATGCTGGCAGGGAAAATACGACATAGGTCTTTTCCAACAGATCAATATAGGTTTCTACGGTTTTACGGTCTGCTCCGGTTAAAGAAGCAAGTTCATTCAAACTTACTTCAGAACCGACCTGCATGGCAAGAGCTTTCACGAGGTTATCAAGAATTTTTGTTTTCTTGAGACCATCAAGGGCATAGATGTCTTTGAAAAGATAACTTCCGACTAACTCACTCAAAAGTCGTGCGGAGTCTTCCGGATGTGTTACAATATCCGGATATGCGCCAAAAAGAAGTCGCTGCTCCAGACACTGTTTTTCTGCCAAAAGACCATTTTGAGCAACCATTTCAGAAAATGATAACGGTAAAAGACGATATTCGAATTTACGCCCTGTCAATGGTTCGGATGTTTTGTCAGCCAATTCAAAGGAGGAAGATCCCGATGCAATAATTTGAACGTCAGGAATCTCATCGGTTATGAGCTTTAAAGCAAGACCGACATTGGGGACACGCTGAGCCTCATCAAGTACAAGGATTTTTTTCTTGCCAAGAATCAATTTCCAACGTGCAACGGTAATGCGATCAAGTTCAGCCCGAACATCCGGACTGTCTCCATTCAACCAAAGGACATCGTTAGTCCATTCATTTGTAATATGACGAATCATTGTAGTTTTGCCACACTGACGCGGACCATAAACGATAATAGCTTTTCCGGTAAACATACGGCTTTTGATGTCCGGCTCTAAATATCGGGAAATATAAGTCATATTGCCTCCTATTCCATTTTTACATAAGTTTTCTTGAATCTCACTCCACAATATAACACATTTTTTGTGTTTTTCAAGAAAAACAAAGGATTTTAGGAGTAAAAACCGCAAAGAACTTAAGTTTTTATGGAATATAGTAAAAATCAAACGAAAGGAAACCTATGAATATTTCCAATATGAAAGTATCGGACATCCGTCCGTATGAAAAGAATCCACGCCTCAATGAAGGGGCGGTGGATGCCGTTGCCGCCAGCATCAAAGAGTTCGGGTGGCGTGCGCCGATTGTGGTCGACAAGGAGATGGTCATCATCTGCGGTCACACCCGACTGCTCGCTGCAAAGAAACTCGGTCTTGATGTTGTTCCTGTCCATGTTGCCGACAATCTCACTCCGGAGCAGGTTCAAGCCTACCGCATCGCAGACAATAAGACCGGAGAAATTGCGGAGTGGGACTATTCCCTCTTGCCCCTTGAACTTCAGGAATTGCAGGATGCAAACTTTGACCTGTCGCTCTTGGGCTTCGATGCGGACGAGCTGGATAAACTGCTCAATGGAGAAGCGGAGGAAATCACCGAGGGGGAGACCGAACCTGATGCAGTCCCGGAAGTTCCGGAAATTCCGTCAAGCCGTGCCGGTGAAATTTACCAGTTGGGCGACCATCTCCTTATGTGTGGTGACGCCACAAATCCAGATGATGTTGCGGCGTTGATGGGCGAAACGGAAGCTGACCTCTGGCTCTCCGATCCTCCGTACAATGTAGCGTATGAGGGGAGCAACGGTCTCACCATCGAAAATGACAATATGTCCGACAGCAACTTCCGGGAATTCCTGCGACAGGCGTTTGATAATGTGCATGAACACATGAAGCCGGGAGCATCTTTTTACATCTTCCACGCCGATTCCGAGGGGTACAACTTCCGGGGAGCTTGCCACGATATCGGGCTGAAAGTCCGTCAGTGTCTCGTGTGGAAGAAGAACTCTTTGGTGCTGGGCCGTCAGGATTATCAGTGGATTCATGAGCCGTGCCTCTACGGTTGGAAAGATGGGGCTGCTCACAACTGGTACACTGACCGCAGTCAGACGACCATTATGGAGTTTGACAAGCCCAAGCGGAACGATGTTCACCCCACAATGAAGCCGGTGGAGATGCTCATTTACCTCCTGAAGAACTCTTCTGAACGGGGTAACACTGTTATCGACACGTTCGGCGGTTCCGGAAGTACACTTATTGCCTGTGAACAGACCGGCAGAGTGTGCCGCACCATGGAACTTGACCCAAAATACGCCGATGTTATCCGCAGGCGATGGGCAGAATTCAAATACGGTGAAGGGTGCGACTGGAAATCCCTCACTCCGGCAATCAACAACAACTCAAACAATAACTAATATAAGGAAAAAAGAAAATGAATGAAATCGTAAAACTCTACAAAGACAACCCCGTCCGCATTATTGAAAAAGACGGAGAACCATGGTTTGTGGCAAAGGATGTCTGCTCCATCTTGGAACTGGACAGTTCTTCTGGTGCACGCGGACTTGCAACTGATGAAAAGGGTCTGCATACTGTGCAGACCCTTGGAGGTGAGCAAAAACTTCAGGTAATCAGTGAGGCGGGGCTCTACCGACTTATCTTTAAAAGCCGTAAAAAAGAAGCGGAGGCGTTTAAACGCTGGGTTTGTCATGACATTCTGCCGTCCATCCGTAAAACAGGGGCATATCTTGCTCCGAATCTCCCGCTTGAAAAATTGCAGAAAATCATTGAAGCCATCGGAGAACAGTACAAAATGCTGATTGAAAGCAACAGTATTCTTCGTCAGCAGTTGGAATATGCTGCACAGTTTATTCCCAAGACCAAATACGGTTCAACTTCTCCGGCAAACGGTCAGCGCAGAACTACCATTCGCCGAGGAGCAAATGTCGCGGGAAATGGCAGACTCATTTCCTTCCGCAATCCGGATGAAGTTGGTTATCAGATAGATCTTTTTGAAGAGTATCTGCC
>SUVY01000093.1 GCA_015061775.1 Lentisphaerota bacterium
GTTGCACGCTGTTGTTCGCGGCGTAATGCACGGCTAAGTTGTGGCGCAGACAATGGCGGGCGGAATACTTTTCCACATACAATATCTCCGTTCACTCCGTTCTTCTCCGTTCCTCTCCGTTCGGGAGCCTTCCGTTTTCTCAAGCCGGACTGCGTGGCTTGGCTTCTTTCAAACAATAGAAAAAGGCTGTTGCACTCCTCTTCCAAGGTTTTGCAACAGCACTTTTTTTGCAACTTTTTTTGGCATTTTGCTTGACAAATTAACCAACTTGTTTTATATTTGTAAACAAAATAGTAAACAAGAAAAATCCAACCACGGTATTGAGGTAAAAAATGATTTACGATACAGCCGTCATCGGTGCTGGAGTCACCGGAGCCGCCGTCGCCTGGCAGCTCGGCAGGTACGATATCAGTACCATCGTCATCGACAAGGCAGCAGACTGCGGTTTCGGAGTATCAAAAGCCAACTCCGGTATCATCCACGGCGGCTTCCACCACTCCACAACTTCTCTCAAAGCCAAGCTTGAAGTCGAAGGAAATCTGATGATCGACGCAATGCAGCACGCTCTCGGATTTCCGTATGTCCGTACCGGAATCCTGGTCGCAGCGTTCTCCGAAGAAGAGATGCAGACCGTAGAAAAACTCTACAAGCGCGGTCTCGGCAACGGTCTCAAAGGACTTGAACTCTGCTCAAGAGAGCGTATGCTCGAACTCGAACCCAAACTTCAGGATAATGTAGTCGGAGGCTTTTACGCTCCCAACGGAGGCACCATCGAGCCCTACCGTTACGTCTTTGCCCTGATGGAAAACGCCATGCTCAACGGAGTTGAGTTCCGCGCCAACACGAAAATCGTGTCCGGAGTTTTCAAAGACGGCATCTGGCAGCTTTCATGCGAAGACGGCAGCGTCATCGAAGCCAAATACGTGGTGAACGCGGCAGGACTTTTCGCGGACGAAGTATCCAAAGCCTGCGGAGCTGAAGAGTTCACCATCCGTCCGCGCAAAGGTGAAGAGTATCTGCTCGACCGCTCGAGCGATGCGCGTCCGGATAAAGTGATATTCCCGGTCCCATCCAAAAACTCAAAAGGAGTTCTGGTCATTCCGACTCCCGGTGGAACCACCATGATCGGACCCACCGCCGATATGATCGATGACAAAGAGGATGTCTCCACAACAGGAGAACACTTTGACAAGATCCTCGCCATGACCAGAAACATGGTCAAAGGTGTCGAAAGACGCGATGTCATCAACGCATTTTCCGGTCTGCGCCCCGCCATTGAAGGCGATGACTTCTATATCGCTCCCTCGGAAAAAGTTCCCAACTTCATTCAGGCGGCAGGTATCCAGTCTCCCGGACTCACCGCCAGCCCCGCGGTCGGAGTTTATATCAAAGATCTGCTCAAAAAGTGCGGTCTTATCCTCACCGAAAAGAGCGATATCATCTATGAAAATCCTCCGCACCCCGAAGTCCGTTCCCTGAGCGACGACGAGATTTCAGAGCTCGCAAAAAAAGATCCGGCGTACACCAGGATCATCTGCCGCTGCGAACAGATCACCGAGGCGGAGATCATCGACGCTGTAAAATGCGGACACACCACCGTTGACGGAGTAAAATTCCACACCAGAGCCGGTATGGGGCGCTGTCAGGGAGGTTTCTGTTCAGCTAAAATACTTGAGATCATCAGCCGCGAAAGCGGTATTCCCATGCAGGAGTTGACCAAACGCGGAGCAAACAGCCGCATCATTTCTGGACAGCTCGGAAGTATTGAGGTGAAATTATGAAAGAGTTTTTCTGCGATGCCGTGGTCATCGGAGCCGGTGCCGCCGGTCTCTGCGCTGCAAGCGTCCTGGCAAAAAACAACTGCAAAACCATCGTCATCGACCGCGAAGATCAGCCCGGAGGCATCTTAAAACAATGTATCCACAACGGTTTCGGTCTGCGCTATTTCAAAGAGGAGTTGACCGGTCCGGAATACGCCTGCCGCGTCGCCGCTATGGCAATACAGTCCGGTGCTGAACTCATGCTGGGCACTACCGCCGTTGAAGCCAAACGCAACAGCGACGGCTCCTGCTCCTTCAAGGTGTTTTCACGCGATAACGGAGTAGCCCGCGTGACCGCAAAAGCCGTAATGTTCACCACAGGATGCCGCGAGCGCACCCGCGGAAACATCATCACTCCGGGAACCCGTCCCGCCGGAGTATTCACCGCTGGCGCTGCGCAGAAACTGCTCAATGTTGCGGGATATCTTCCGGGTAAACGCGCCGTCATCGTAGGCTCCGGAGATATCGGACTCATCATGGCGCGCCGCCTCAAATGGTGCGGTATCGATGTGGCTGCGGTGGTGGAGATCATGAACCACCCCTCCGGACTTACCCGCAACATCGTGCAATGCCTCGATGATTTTGGTATTCCGCTCTACCTCGGGCACTCGGTCACCAACATTTACGGAAAAGACCGCGTCGAAGGAGTCGATGTCACCAAACTCGTTGACGGAAAACCCGACGCTTCGACAACCTTCCATATCGACTGCGACACGCTGCTCTTTTCTGTCGGACTCGTTCCCGAAGTTGAGCTCGCAAAACAGCTCGGAGTCAAGGTAAATCCTGCCACCGGAGGAGCGTTTGTCGATGATGACTATGAGACCACCTCCCCCATGGTCTTTGCCGCCGGAAACGGTCTGCACGTCCACGACCTCGTGGACTTCGTCTCTGAGGAGTCCGAGCGGGCGGCAGCGTGTCTGCTCGCGCGCCTCAACTCTGCGAAAGAGGAAAAAACTACCGAAGTTTCGGTCGATAAAACCCTCAAATATGTAGTTCCGACCCTCACCCGTCCCGGAAAGAAAGTCAACTTCTTCTTCCGTCCGCTCATCGTGGCAAACAAAGCCGTCCTTGAGTGTCATGCCGATGGTGTGCTGCTCAAAAAACGGATGATCCCGTTTGTCCGTCCGGCGGAAATGCTCGAATTTGAACTGGATGTTCCGGAAAACTGCTCCAACTTGAACTTTGCCCTCACTGGAGGTGAACTCTTATGATCAAGGAACTTGTCTGTATAAGCTGCCCCCAGGGGTGCCGCCTCACCGTTGAATACACCGATGACGCCTCCAACGCATCCGTCTCAGGAAACCGTTGCCCGCGCGGTAAAAGCTACGCCATTTCTGAGCTCACGGACCCGCGCCGCATAGTTACGGCAGTCATTCCGACCGGAGACCCGGCGCGCCCGGTACTTCCTGTACGCACCGACAAACCGTTTCCCAAAGCGAAGATCGCCGAGCTGCTCAACACCATATACAAGATGCGCGTTGAGCCTCCCTTTTCCTGCGGAGACATACTGCTCGAAAACGCCCTCGGCACTGGAATAAATATTATTTCCGCCGAAAACCGCAACTGAATATTGCTTTTGAAACGTTCCTGCTGTATCTTATAGAAGAACCCCTTCCTGATATGGGCAGTTGATGCAGGGGATGGGCGAAACTTCTCGCCCCCCCTTGTCCGCCGTAGCCTTGTGCGAAGGCGGAACTTCAAGAAAAGCGGAGTTCTTATATAACTACATACAAATAGGTCTGGTTATATCCCTTTACAGGGAACAAATTCAACCACAAAAAAAGGAGAACAAAATCATGATTTGGATATCTCATCGCGGAGAAAGCAAAGACGCTCCCGAAAATACCGTTCCCGCATTTCAGCTCTCACTCGACCGTAAAACCGACGGCATGGAGTGCGATATCCACCTGACCCGTGACGGAAAACTCGTCACCTGTCACGACTCGGACACCATCCGCACCTGCGGAAAATCTCTGGTCATCGAAGAAACCAACTACGATGAGCTGCTCAAACTCGATGCCAGCAATGGAAAACCGGAATACTGCGATACCCGTATTCCGCTCTTTTCTGAGACCCTCAAATGCCTCGGAAACCGTCTCTATTATGTCGAGATCAAAGTCAATGATCCCGCCGTCATCGAGGCTATGATATCTGAGCTTGACAAGGCGGGTATTCCGGCTGAACAGGTGGTGATGATCAGCTTCTGCGAAGACATCGTGCGCATCTTCAAGGAGCGTTATCCTGAGCGCAAAGCATTGTGGCTGACCGGCTTCAAAGTTTCTGCCGACGGAACTTGGATGTATTCCGCAGACAAACTCATCGAGAAACTGCGTGAGCTCAAAGCCGACGGAGTCGATATCCACGGAAATCTGGTATTCATCAACGAAGAGTATGTCAAAAAAGTCAAAGACGCAGGATTTGATTTCGCCGTCTGGACCATCGACGATGAGAAAGCGGCACAACGCTTTGTGGACTTCAAAGTCGATGCCATCACCAGCAACCGTGCGGCATATCTGAGAGGCGTTATCGGCAAATGAACCTCGTTGAACTTGCCAAAACCATAAGAAAAGTGCGGCTCCAGCAGAATATGACGGTGGAGCAGCTCGCAAAAAAATGCGGCTTCAGCAAGGGATTCATATCCCAGGTGGAAAATTTCCGCCAGACACCGTCATTGAAAGCCCTCACCAGAATATCTGATGCATTGGGAATTCCGCTCTCTGAGCTGTTCAGCGAAAACGGTCCGGCATCGCCTCCGTACTCATTCGGACGCCTCGATGACGGTGAAGAGCTGCACCGCGACGAGGGAGAAAAACACGGAATCCGTTACTTCTCTCTCGCCCACCGTCAGCTGGGCAGACAGCTCGACCCGTTTATCGTCGAATATACTCCGGCAAGTCCGCGCGGATTCATGAATCATGACGCCGAGGAGTTTTTCGTTCTGCTCGAAGGAAAACTCATATACTATATTTGCGATGACAATACCAAAAAGGAGATGTCTGCCGGAGATACCCTCTATCTTCAGGCTCTCGTTCCCCACCGTATCGAACTTGCCGAAGGTTGTCAGAAAGCCAAAGGGCTGATCGTTTACACTGAACCGCAGCGATGAGAGAAATTTTTCATTTTTCTGTCTCTTTTTGCGCCAAGTGCCTTGTAAATAAGAGAGAAAAGCTGTATCTTTAAGTCAGGTGCTCTTTTTTGTGTAAAAAAAATTAGATTAGTTGGCAATAAATCTGGATTTCCTTACGTTATATGATTGGAAACCCACACCAACTTTAAGCAAGGAGGAAAAAATGAAAATCAAAAACATCCTGATCGCAGCTGCAATCTGCTGCACCGCCGGAGCCGTGGCTGCTCCGCGTCACCATCACAGACCTGGGGGAGTTGTGCCGCCGCCGAGAGTGGTAGTTCCGCCGCCGCGCCCCGTAGTGATTCCGCCGCCCCCGCCGCGTCCGGTTGTGGTTCCGCCGCGTCCAATTGTGGTTCCGCCGCCCCCGCCGCGTCCGGTCGTGGTCGTGCCGCCGCGCCATCACCATCATCACCACAGACCGCGCGTTGTGGTTCCGCCGCCGCGCCCCGTGGTGATTCCGCCGCCCCCGGTTGTGATTCCGCCGCCGCGCCATCATCACACTCCGCCCCGTCCGGTCCCCGTTCCTCCGGGAAGAGGTCACAGACGCTGAAGCGGACAAGACAAAACGTCTGTAAAAAAAAGTGGCTGTTGCAAAACCTTATTGTTTCAGCATCGTATGGTGAGGGAGTTTAAGAGGCTGCTTGCCTCTTAAAAATCTCCCGGCAGGGGAGAGTCCCCTGCACCTCTGGACACATGATTTTGAATAAAAT
>SUVY01000094.1 GCA_015061775.1 Lentisphaerota bacterium
CAAAGAACTCCGCTTTTTTTGAAAGTGGGAGAGGGGTTCGGGGAGAGGGCGAAAACTTTTTTTCTCGCGAAAAAAAGTTTTCGCCCTTTCCCCGACTCCCAAAAACCTCACCTCACACTCTTTCGGAACCTGCTCCGAAGGGGATGTGGACGGATGGGGTGAATTGGCGGGCGGCGTCGAGGTGTGGGTGTTGTTGGTCGTCGAAGAAGATATGTGGGCGGAGGGTTTCGAGGATGCGTCCTTTATCCATTCCTCCGAGGAAGTGTGTTTCGTCGGCGGTGATGTTCCATGATCTCAGGGTATGAATGACGCGGCTGTGAGCCGGTGCGCTTCTGGCGGTGATGATCGCGGTTTTGAGGAAGCGGCGGTAATTTGGGGAGCGTTCTTCAAGTTCGTCTTCGAGGTTGCGGAGATTTCCGAGTTTACGGAAGAGGTCTCCGAGTGGACCGGGAGATATTGCGGTTTGGGCGTTGGCGGTTTCAGAGGCGTAGAAGGCGTTTATTCCTTCAGCCTGATAGACTTTTTCTGCGCTGTCATCGGCGATGACACCGTCGAAGTCGAAAGCGACGCGGAGTTCGGCGTCTGCGGCATCGTCTGCGGCGGGGCTTGGAAGGACGAGACCTGCGGGGTAGTGCTTGGCGAGGGCTTCGGTGACGTCTCCGGCGTTGGCGGAGAGGAAGAGCGAGACGTTGTACGCCGGAATGTACCTGAAGGGAGAGTTTCCGCGGGTGAAGGCGGCGCGGATGATTCCGAGCTTGTAGTGCTCGATGGAGTTAAACACGCGCATACCGGTATCGGAGTCGTTGCGGCTGAGCAGGACGACTTCGGCGGGCTGACGGTCGGGAAAAACCGTGTTGAGCTCGAGAAATCTCCTGACGAACGGAAACGCGATACCGGGCTTCAAAATATCGTGCTCGTGAGCGCGCTGATAGTCGCGGTAGGCGCGGACTCCCTCTTTGCGGAATACGGCATCGGCTTCATCGAGCTCAAAAAGAGCACTTGAAGCCACGGCGATAACAAGCTTGTCTTCAATAGGATAAGGCATATTTCAATAACTGAATTTATAAATACCTGCTTCGGCACACTCGAGGGAATCGGCGATGGTGATGACTCCGTTGCGGACGGAGTATCTGCACTCATCCCAGCCGCCGTCGGGGGAAAGCTTTTCGATTTTTGCGGGAACTCTTTTGACTCCGATATTGACCTCATCCATGGGCTCGTAACTGATGTTGCAGACGGCGGCGATGTCCTGTTTTCCGTTGGCAAGAGTTCCGAAGCGGAAAAAGATATCGAAGGGCTCACAGCTCCATGCGGGAAGGACGCCAAGAAGGTCGAAGATCCGGATCATGTAGTTTTTCCGCTCAGGAACGATGCTGATGCGCGAATCGCAGACATCGAAGGGAACGGTTATGATCTTGGCACCCTTTTCATTGACGAAGAGGGCGGCTCCGTCGCAGACTTTGACCGTGTTTGCCGACTGATAGTAATCTGAGGAGCGGAACTCAGAGAGGTACTCGGGAAGTTTGTTTTTGTCAACGGGAACGAGCTTGTACTTGTTGCTTCCGAATACTCTTATGGGGTAATCCATGCCGTGCATCCACTCTCCGGCGGAGATTTTGGCAGTGATGGGCTCGGGAATTACTCCGACCAGCTTGGAAAATCCGCGCTCAGCGAGCTTTTTCGCGGCGGAGGCGTCGAGGAGACAGCCCTCGGACAGAAAACGCTCAAGCTCGGAAGAGGTGTAGTATTTTATCAGATCTCCTGAGAGCATGTGCACTCCCTTGACGCAGGATCTCTCTGTGCGGTGGGGAAGTCCGAAAAATCCGGTCACCTTGCTCTCCCAGATGAGCTCGCGGTTGAAGCTGCCCGGGAAATCCAGACGCGGGTCGCGGTCGGCAGGAGGCACGCTGCGCTGGGCTCCGTGCCAGGTTACTCCGCGCAGTGTGCGGACGAGCTCGCGGTAGAGGCCCTGGTGCTTTCCGATGACCTGCGGATACTTCTCGATGGTCTTGGGGTCATAGAAACGGGTGTTGGCGATCCAGAGTTTGCCTCCGCGCATACCGTTGAGAATTCCGTAGATGATGTGGAAATTCATGGTGTGGGCACTCTTGCTGAAGAGGCTGTGCGGGCAGGTATCGCTCTCATCGAGGAACTCGTCGATCACATCTTTGTGCAGGGCGACGATGTTGTCGGCACCTGCTTTTTTGAACACGACATCGCGCAGAGAGCGTTCGAGATATGCTCCGTTTCCGGGACGGATGGCGGATATGTGTTTTCCGGAAGCGGCCTTGCCGTAGTGCTGCATATCGTTGAGGTGGGCGGAGTTGGAGCAATATATACCGCGCGCGTCAGGATTGTGTTTGTCGAGCTCGGCGCGGATCATGGATATATAATCCACGAGAGTCTCGCGCCGCGCTTCGGCGAATTTTCTGATGATCTCAGCTCCCTCCGGAGCGTTTTTGACCGCACTCTGCAATTCTGAAGGAGTGTAATTTGTTCCGTATTTTTTGTTGAAGTGATCCACATGACGCGGACAGAAACACTCCACCTGATTCTGGATGTGCAGCCGGGTGTCATCGTCGTAAATGATGAAGTCGGGCTTGGACTTGAACAATCCGGAAACAGCTGTGCGGATATACGCCCTGAAGTCCGGGTCGAGCGGACAGAAGCGGATGGACGGAGCGTTTTCCATCGTGACGGTGCGCTGCCATGTGAGGTCAAGGTTGGGATTTTTGTTCCATGTGGCACTCATTCCGATGGTCTGCTGCATGAGGATACCGATTTTCCACTCGGGGTGGACTGCCAGCTTTCTGAGTCTGGAAAAACGGTCGGCATAGACAGCCGCCTTGGCGTAGGGGTCTTTTCCCTGCGGGTTGAGCGGAAACATGATGGCGAACTGAGTGATTCCTCCGGTCTCGTAGAGGTGCTGCATGAGCGCGCGGGTCTGCGTGAGGTTCCCGTCATCGGTGCTGTATATCGGCATGACCGCAGGAAAACTCAGAGCAGGAGCGTCTGTACGCATACTTTTGTAGGCTTCAGGATATTTCATTTGCGCAGAAGGGGTCATATTGTTTTCGCTGTAACAGCAGCCTCCAATCAGGAATACTGCGGCAAAACAGGCTACAAAACGTTTCATCGCCGGGCCTTTCAGTAGGTGAATTTGTAAACTCCGACATCGGCGCATCTGAGCCTGTCGCAGATGACAAGGGTGCTGCCGCTGACGGTGAATTTGCACTCATCCCAGCCTCCGTCGCGGGAGAGCTTTTCGATTTTTGCGGGAACTTTTTTCACTCCGATATTGACCTCTTCCATCGGCTCATAACTGATGTTGCAGACGGCGGCGATGTCCTGTTTTCCGTTGGCAAGAGTTCCGAAGCGGAAATAGACGTCGAAGGGCTCGCAGCTCCATGCGGGAAGCACTCCCATAAGGTCGAATATCCGGCGCATATAGTTCTGCCGCTCAGGAACCACGCTGATGCGCGAATCGCCTATCACAAAGGGAACTGTCACGATCTTGGCTCCCTTTTCATTGACGAAGAGGGCGGCTCCGTCGCAGACTTTGACGACGTTTACCGACTGGTTGTAATCGGTGTCGCGGAACTCAGAGAGGTACTCGGGAAGTTTGTTTTTGTCAGCCGGAACCAGCTTGTACTGGTCGCCTCCGAAGGCTCTGATGGGGTAGTCCATGCCGTGCATCCACTCTCCGGCGGCGATTTTGGAGGTGATGGGCTCGGGAACTACTCCGACGAGCTTGGAAAATCCGCGCTCAGCAAGCTCTCTCGCGGCGGCGGCATCGAGGATGCAGCCCTCGGACAGAAAACGCTCAAGCTCGGCATCGGTGAAGTATTTCACCTGTTTTCCAGCAATCATGTGCACCGCTTTGGCGGAGTGTTTTTCGTAGCGGTGTGGAAGTCCGAAATAGCCGGTCAGCTGTTCGATCCAGCCCGGCTCTCTGGTGAAGCTTCCGGGAAACTCAGGGTGCGGATCGCTCTCAGGAGCAGGCACGCTCAGCGCAGCTCCCTGCCATTTTACGCCCTTGAGAGTGCGGTGCAGCTCGCGGTAGAAGCCCTGATTTTTTCCGATAGTCTGCGGAAACTTCACGATGGTATCGGTATCATAGAAACGGGTGTTGGCGATCCAGAGTTTGCCTCCGTCAAGTCCGTGGAGCAGTCCCGCAACGATATGCAGATTCATGGTTTGCGCGGTCTTGCTGAACAAACTGTGCGGGCAGGTGTCGCTCTCATCGAGCATTACCGCAAGGTTGTCGCGGTGCGATGCCACCTGTATTCCGCTGTGCACACAGCGGCGCACGATGGCACGTACTTCACGCTCAAGATAGAGACCGCTGCCGATACGCACTCCGGCGGGATTTTTTCCGGCGGCGACCTTAGCGCAGCGCGCCATGTCAGGAAGCTGTGAGGAGACGGTACAGAAATATCCGTAAGCGTCAGGATTATGCTTATCGAGCTCGGCGCGGATCATTCCCATAAAGCCGGCAAGGGTCTCGAAACGCGCCTCGGTGAACTGCTTGAGCAGTATGTCGTTGGCAGGAGCATTCTTTACCGCCTCCTGCAGCTCGCTAACAGAGTAGTTGGTCTTGTATTTCTCGTTGAAATACTGCACGTGACGCGGACAGAAGCACTCGACCTCCTTCTGGATATAGAGGCGCAGATCGTCGTCCCAGAGCGTGAAGTCAGGCTTGTGGACGAATATTCCTGAAACCGCCCTCCTGATGTACTCACGGAAATCCGGGTCAAGCGGGCAGTAACGCACGCTCGGAGCATTGTCCATAGTCACAGTGCGCTGCCACGGAAGATCAAGATTCGGGTTCTTGTTCCAGGTCGTGCTGTGTCCGATGGTCTGCTGCATCAGAACTCCCAAACGTATCCCCGGAATGTCGTTGTATTTTTTCAGCCTCGCAAAACGCTCAGCATAGATCTGCGGCTTGACGTAAGGATCTTTTCCCTGCGGATTGAGCGGAAAACATATCGCAAACTCCGTCAGACCAGCCGTCTCATGCAGATGACGGATGAGCGCACGGGTCTTCGTAAGCTGCTCATCGTCGTTTCCATATATCGGAATAATCGCCGGAAATTTCAACTCAGGCGCATCAGTACGCAGCATGTTTTTGGACATCGAACCTTCTCCTTTTATTTTTTTGCCGCAGCTGTTATTTTCCGATACACATCCGGAAAAAAATACCATTGCCGAAACAGCAAGTGAAAAAATACCCGTTTTCATAAGACTTCCTCTCTTTTACATTGAAAAATATACCGTCTTTATACTATACCATGTTTAATAAAATAGTCAAGCTTCTTTAACGATTTTATAATAGCTTTGTGATATGGGGAGATGATGCGGCTGTTGCAAAACCTTATTGTTTCTGCATCGTATGGTGAGGGAGTTTAAGAGGCTGCTTGCCTCTTAAAAATCTCCAGGCAGGGGAGAGTCCCCTGCACCTCTGGATACATGATTTTTTCAAAATCATGTATCCGACGCCTTTTTGGGGGAATTTGGTATTTGGACTTCGAGTCTTTTTTTGTGACGTTCTGCTCCCGGCTTCATCCGCCTCTTCCCTGCGTTCGGCTCCGGGCGGCATAGCAGCCGCCCCTGAGCAGCCTTTTCTGGCTGCTC
>SUVY01000026.1 GCA_015061775.1 Lentisphaerota bacterium
ACTTTTCCACATACAATATCTCCGTTCACTCCGTTCAACTCCGTTCTTCTCCGTTCGGGAGCCTTCCGTTTTCTCAAGCCGGACTGCGTGGCTTGGCTTCTTTCAAACAATAGACAAAGGCTGTTGCACACCTCTTTCAAGGTTTTGAAACAGCCCCCCTTTTTTATACTCAGGCACTTGAAAAATCCGCCTGTTGTGTTATATTATGTCCCGTGATGATTTATCATCATGACCAGGAGAGATGTTTTATCATCTTTCATTGAAAAGTTTTTGACGTTAATTCAAACAACGAACAATATTCCAGAAGGAGGGCAAAAATCGTGGGTCTCAAGATACTCGTTTTTGTCAAACAGGTTCCGGACACCCAAAACATTTCCGGAGACGCAATGACCCCGGAGGGGACTGTCAACCGTGCGGCGCTGCCCGCAATCTTCAACCCTGAAGATCTCAATGCACTTGAACTGGCTCTCCAGCTCAAGGACACCTACAATGCCGAAGTCGCAGTTGCGACCATGGGTATGCCTGCCGCCGCCGAAGTGCTGCGTCAGAGCCTCTACCGCGGAGCCGACCGTGCAGTCCTCGTGACTGACCGCGCTCTCGCCGGAGCCGATACCCTCGCAACCAGCTACACGCTCTCATGCTGCGCCAAAAAAATCGGCAAAGTTGATCTCATCCTCTGCGGCAGACAGGCTATCGACGGAGACACCGCCCAGACCGGTCCCCAGATCGCAGAGAAGCTCAACATTCCGCAGCTCTGTTATGTTGAGGAGGTCAAGGAGATAAAAGACAACAAGATCGTTCTGCGCCGCGCCATCGAAGGCGGATACGAGATCCTCGAGTCCCCCATGCCCGCGCTGCTCACGGTCATCGACAGCAACCTTCCGCGTCCTGTCAACGTGAAGAGCCTTATGAAGAACAAGCGCGCTAAGACTTCGAGCGAAGTCCGTGCGGCGTTCAAAGACGATCCCGCCGCGGCGGATGCAGAAATCGCCAGACTTGCAGGCAAAGGTCTGCTTATCGAAGAGTGGAGCGCAGCCGACATCGAAGCCGATCCCGAGCGCATCGGTTTTGCCGGAAGTCCCACCAAAGTCAAACAGGTGCAGAGCGTCATCCTGACCGCCGGAGATGCCAAAACGGTGGAACCCACCGCTGAGGCGATTTCCGAACTTATGCACGAACTCATCAGCGATCATACCCTGGGGTGAGCAATATGTCTGAAAAAATCGGAAACGTCTGGGTCTTCATCGAACAGGAGGCCGGTAAAATCGCCAACGTCAGTCTCGAACTGGTTTGCAAAGCCCGCGAACTTGCTGACCGTCTCGGCGTCAAAGTCGAAGCTCTGCTGCTGGGAGACAATGTCGCCCATCTGAGCGATACTCTCTTTTCTTACGGCTGCGATAAGGTCATCCTCGCGGAAGACCCCAGGCTGGAACCCTTTACTGTTCTGCCTTATGCCAAAGTCATCATGAAGCTCATCCTTGAGAAGAAACCGAATATCCTGATGTTCGGAGCCACCCTCAAGGGCAGAGAGCTTGCTCCGCGCGTCTCATCCGAGAAGAAAGCCGGACTCACCGCCGACTGCACCGATCTGCAGATCGACGACTTTACTGATGTCCGTACCAAAGTGACCTACAAGGATAAGCTCATGCAGATCCGTCCTGCTTTCGGCGGAAACATCATCGCGACCATCGTCAACTCCTGGGATGATCCCCAGATGGTCACTGTCCGCGAGGGCGTGATGAAGCTCGGAACTCCCGATCCCTCCCGCAAGGGCGAGGTCGAGAAGGTCTCTGTCGAGCTGACTGAAGCCGACACTGTGGTCAAAGTCATCGAGCGCATCCGCGCCGACAAAGAGATCGATCTCCAGGCTGCCCAGATCATCGTCGCCGGAGGTTACGGAGTCGGTTCCAAAGAGAACTTCAAGCTCATCGAAGATCTCGCTGAGGCTCTCGGCGGCGAAGTCGGCGCAAGCCGCGCTGCGGTCGATGCCGGCTGGATCGATCACGATCACCAGATCGGTCAGACCGGTGTCACTGTCAGACCCCGTCTCTATATCGCCTGCGGAATTTCCGGTGCCATCCAGCACAGCGCAGGTATGAGCGACTCCAAGAAGATCATCGCCATCAATACCGATCCCGATGCTCCCATCTTCAGCTGCGCTCACTACGCGATCGTCGGAGATCTCAACACGGTCATCCCCATGATGATCAAAGCTTTCAAAGCCAAGCAGTAAGAGGAGTTTACACAAATGGGTAACTTTTTCAAAGATAATCCGGATCTGATGTTCACATTGGAGCATCTTGATCTTGCTCCCGTTGCCGAGCTGGTCGAAAACGGCTACAAACACGCCGAAGAGTTCGACTATGCTCCCGAGAACTTTGCCGACGCTCTCGACAACTACCGTCAGGCTCTCAAGGTCGTCGGAGAGATCGCCGCAGACCGTATCGAGCCGCGCTCCCGCACCGTTGATGCAGAGGGACCGAAGTTCGAGAACGGCAAAGTGACCTACCATCCGCTCACCACCCAGAACCTCAAGGATCTGGCGGACGCAGGTCTCATGGGCGTCATGCTCGAGCACCGTTTCGGAGGTCTCAACTTTCCGGTTTCAGTCTATACCATGATGACCGAGATCGTCTCCCGCGCCGATGCGAGTCTGCAGAACATCTTCGGACTTCAGGACATCGCCGAGACCATCAGTTTCTTCGGCAACGAAGAGCAGAAGCAGCAGTACCTTCCCGGATTTGCCACCGGCGAATTCGACGGAGCTATGGATTTGACCGAGCCCGACTACGGCAGCGATCTTCCCGGAGTCCGTCTGAGAGCATGGCAGGATGAGAACGGTCAGTGGTATCTCAACGGAATGAAGCGTTTTATCACCAACGGATGCGCTCAGGTGCACCTGGTGCTCGCCCGTTCCGAGGAGGGAACCACCGATGCCCGCGGATTGTCCATGTTCATCTGCGAAGCCTGTCCCCAGCTGGTCGTGCGCCGCATCGAGAGCAAAATGGGTATCCACGGAGTTCCGACCTGCGAACTTCAGTACAATGATGTTCCCGCCCAGCTCTGCGGAAAACGCAAATTCGGTCTTATCCGCTACGTTATGAGCCTGATGAACGGAGCACGCGTCGCTATCAGTGCGCAGGCTGTCGGTATCGCCGAAGCCGCCTACCGTGCCGCCCGTCAGTATGCTTCAGAGCGTGAGCAGTTCAAAAAATCCATCGACAAATTCCCGGCGGTTTACTCCATGCTGAGCTCGATGAAGACCCGTCTCACCGCTGCCCGTGCGCTGCTGTACGAGACCACCAGAGTCGTCGATCTGCGCAACAGCCTCAGCCGTCTCGTCGATGCCGGAGAGGCTACTCCTGAGCAGCGCGCCGCCCAGAAATACTATGAGCGTCTTGCCGCGGCACTTACTCCGATGTGCAAAGCCCTCGCCACCGAAGTCAGCAACTCCGTCGCCTACGACAACATCCAGATCCACGGCGGAACCGGTTACATGCGTGACTTCAACGCCGAGCGTTTCTACCGTGATGCCCGTATCACCAATATCTATGAGGGAACCACTCAGCTCCAGATCGTCGCCGCTATCGGAGGCGTCATGCAGCACGTCCTCGACCAGAGGATCGGAGAGCTCGCCGCAGTTCCGGTCAACGCCGAACTTGCCGTCCTCAGAGATAAACTCATGGCTAAGAAGCCCGAGCTTGACGAGGCTGTGCAGTTTGTTTCCGACCGAAAAGATGCAGAGTACCACGATCTGGTTGCCCGCAGCCTGGTCGAGATGGCGACCAACATCTTCGTCGGACTTCTGCTTATCCGCGACGCTGCCAGCGATGAGAAGCGTGCTGCGATCGCCGAGCGTTACGTGCTCGATGCCATCCGTGACTTCGACCGCAACAAAGCGTACGTGGTCTCCGGAGATGACCGTCTGATCAACAACCGTCGTGACATTATCGACTACTGATAAAGGAGAGTACACAACATGAATAACGAGTATTTCGCCAGAGCGAAGAAAGTTATCGCCGATCCCCAGATCCTGGCTGTTGTCGCTTCAAAGCGCGCCCGCCAGCTTGCTGTGGGAAATGCCCGCCCGATGATCAAATGCGACAGTCCCAATCTGTTGGACATCGCACTTCTGGAAATCGCCGAGGGCCTGTTGAGCTATGAGTTCACCGACGAGGCTCCTGCTGCTGCCGCAGAGAAAGAGCCTGCCGATGCCGAGTAAGTTCAGCAGTCTTTAAGCAGAAACGCCGTCCCCAGTTTTCCGGACGGCGTTTTTGTATCATTATTCAAATTTACCACAGATCTTACAGGGTAGAGTTATTATGCTGAGAGAAGAGTTTTCTGTTCCTGTGCCTCCGTTTCCTCAGGGAGAGCCTGGTTTTATCGAAGATTTGAAGTCATACGATCCGCGCAGGGCGCATTGGAATACCCAAGCGGATATTCCGGAAGAAGTGTATTTACTTTCCGGAAAATGGCAGATCAACAAATCATTTCCCGACCCTGAAAATCTGCTGGATACCGCGTACAGCGCGATCGAACGTTTTGCTGCTGCAAATGTTCCTGAGTCAGAGCGTCAAATCAAAATAACTTCTCAGAAATGCGATACTTTGGGGGCAGAGGAGTATTCTGTCAGTGTAACTCCCGAAGGAGTTTTTCTGAGGGCATCAGATACTGAGGGATTGCGGAGAGCTGTCTATTTCTTTATAGATATGTGCCGCAGTTCAAAGGTACCGGCATTGAAGTTCCAGGAGATCACCCGCAAGCCGTGGCTGAAAAACCGTATTTCCCGCTGCTTTTTCGGACCGATCAAACGTCCTCCGTTTTACCGTGATGAGCTTACGGATGATATAGACTACTACCCTGAGCCGTACCTCGACCGCCTCGCGTCAGAAGGGGTGAACGGAATCTGGCTCACCATCGTCTGGAAAGAGCTCGCTGAAACAGAGTTTTTCCCTGTCGATGAGTTGCGCGCCAAGCGCATTGAAAAACTCAAGCGCACCGTGGAAAAGTGCCGCCGCTACGGAATAAAGGTCTGGGTGTTCTGCATCGAGCCCGCCTCTTGGAACTTGACAAGCACTCCTCCGTTTGAAGATATGCGCGGAAAAGGCAATGTAGGAAATGCCTTCTGCATAGCTTCTGAAAATTCTCAAAAATACGTTACCGAGAGCGTTTACAGTATCTTCCGCGACACTCCCAACCTCGGAGGAATGATGCTCATTTCGCTCGGCGAGCGTCCCACTTCGTGTCTGAGTTTTCTCAACTACATCAATGGAGGCGTTCAGGATTGTAATTGCGAATGTGGTCTGTCCCACGGCGGAATTCTCAACAAAGTTCTCTCCTGCATCCGCGCCGGAATAAAGAAAGCCGGCAGCGATGCCCAGGTCTTGAGCTGGCTTTACAATCCGCTGGCAAATCAGATATCCGAGTGGTGGTTTACGATTCCGGAAGCGATCGGCGGAGACCACATACTTGCGTTCAACTTTGAGTCCGGCTGCAGCAAGAAACAGGACGGAAAAGTCGTTTCCGGAGGAGACTACTGGCTCTCATCCATCGGTCCATCCGACCGCTTCGGACGCATTGCCGCCGCCGCCAAAGGGCATTGCGAGCTTGCCGCAAAAATCCAGGTAGGCTGTTCGCACGAGCTTGCGACCATCCCCTTTATGCCGGTTCCGGGAAACCTCTACGAAAAATACCGCGCGATGAAACGCCTCGGGGTCACCAATGTTATCCAGTGCTGGTATTTCGGAAACTACCCCGGCTTGATGAACCGCGCCGCCGGAATGTTGGCTTTCGAGGATTTCAAGCTGGATCAGCACGATTTTCTCCACCGTCTTGCGCTTCCTGACTGGGGAGCAGCCCATGCGGAAAAAGCCGCCCGTATGTGGCAGGATTTCGGAAACGCCTACTCCAATTATCCGATGGATATCCAGTTCCAGTATTATGGACCGATGCACGACGGAGTGGTATGGCCTCTGCACCTCAAACAGGTCATGAAATCGCTTCCGCGCAGCTGGAAGCCCGATACCGCTCCCGCCGGAGATGCGATAGGCGAGTGCCTTTGCAGTTTCAAACTCACCAATGCTGTGACGTTGTCGCAGACGCTTGCCGGAGAGTGGAGCCGTGCGGCAGGGGGCGTTTCTGAGCTGCGGAAAGCGTTTTCCGATGATCCGGCGCGCCAGAGAGACTGTGATCTCTATGAGGCGTTGGATATCCTGTTCAACTCCGGAGCAAGGATTTTGCAGTTTTATCACTTGAGAAGCCGTCTGTTCGACGCTCCGAAAGGAAGTAAAAAACTGCTGCTCGAGATGAAGCGCATAGTCGAAGCCGAGAAAGCCGCTTCCGCGCGGATGATCGAGCTGTGCGGGAGCGATTCCAGACTCGGATACCACTCTGAAGCCGAGGTATTCAAATTCTATCCGGAAAAACTTGCCTGGCGAATATCCCAGCTTGAAACTCTTGCTCCGCTCTTTGATGAGCTTTTGGCAGCAACTCCGCAAGAGGCCGCCCGTATGCTTGAGTGGAGCGGTACTGAATTCAAACTCAACACCCGGTATCGGGCATCTACTTTTGAGTGGGAGTGCCGTGTCAATGAGCTTGGGTTTGAGATCGAGTTTGAAAACGCTCCTCTGCCGTCCGGTTCTGCCGAAGACCAGCAGTTCGTGCTGCTCATGGACGAAAAGGGAACCGAATTTCCGCAGGAGTTCGGAGTCCATGACGAAGGAACTCCTTACGGATACAACGATAAGAGTCTCGGAATAGAAGTCGAGCATATCTCCGGAACCCGGCGCATAGCCCGCGTTCCGTTGAGCAAGCTCAACTATGCTGAAGCCGTCTTTATCGGAGTTCTCCGCAGATGGCGCGATGCCGGCGGAACGTACTATTATGACACCCTTCCGGCGGGAGACGGACTTTTCGATCCGCGCCTCAATTTCAACGGACTTTTCTCAGCTGATAAGCTGGGCAAACTGTTTTTGGAGTGACTTCCAGCGTCTTGCAATAAGAGTATTTGATGCTATATTAAAGAAAGTTACAACTGTTTGAAAATACAAAAGGATAAAAAATGTTAAACTGGTATCGCAGAATTCCGCTGATATATCTCAATCTCGGAGCTTTCGTCTTCGGCTGCATCGCAGGTCTGGTGCTTTACAAGCTCGGTATTTCCCGCGGAGAAGGTTTTCTGACCGGAGCGGTTTCGATACTCTCTCCTTTCGGAGTGGTGCTTGTAAACATGCTTAAAATGATCGTCATTCCGATCATCTTCTTCTCACTGGTTTACGGAGCGGCGAGTCTTCCGACCAAGACCTTCGGTAAAATGGGGCTCGGAGTCTGCATGTGGTATTTGTTCACCTCCCTCTACGCCGCCGTGTTCGGAAGCGTGATCGCCATGCTTTTCAACCCCAAACTCAGCTCAGCAAGCGAGCTTGCCGGCAAACTCATGGGGCAGGTCGATGCCATGAAGAGTTCCGCTGGAAGCACCGGAAATGCCTTTCTCAACGTCATTTACAGTCTCTTTACCAACCCCTTCAAAGCGCTTGCCGACGGAAATTTTCTGCCGATCATCGTTTTTGCCATCCTCTTCGGACTTGCCGCGCGCACCGTACTTGACAGTTCGACCGATGAGCGAACTACCCGGATCATCAGCTCCATGCTCGATATGATCGAGGCGATGCAGAAGACGATCTTCAAGATCATCGAGTGGGTGATGCTCTATTTCCCCATCGGAATTTTTGCTCTGACCGCCTGTAATTTTGCGGTTTACGGAGTGACGCTTTTCCAGTCCTATTTCCAGGTCGCGCTCTGCGTTGTTTGCGGAATTCTGCTGATGCTGCTGGTCTGTTATCCTGTGTTCGTGCTGATTATCTGCCGCAAGAATCCCTATCCGATACTCTGGAAACTGCGTGAGCCTATCCTGACGGCGTTTGTTACACGTTCAAGCGCGGCGACGCTTCCGGTGTCGATGCGTACAGCCAAAGAAAAACTCAAGGTGAGAGATGAGCTTTCCGGATTTACCCTGTCGCTCGGAGCGACGGTCAATATGGATGGAGTTTGTATCCACCTGCCGGTATTTGCTGTTCTTGCCGCCAATCTGTTCGGTTTTGAAATGACCGCGACCCAGGTGTTCCTCATGGTCATCGGAGTAGTCTTTGCATCAGTCGGAGCGGGCGGAGTTCCCGGAGGCAGTATATTCCTGCTCTTCATGGTTCTGGAGTTCTTCCACCTTACCCCGACCCAGGTATCGACCGTCATCGCTCTCGCGCTCGGAATCAATCCTCTGCTCGATATGTTCGAGACCGCCTGCAACGTCGCCGGAGACAACATCGGCACATACGTTGTCGGTGACCGCATGGGCATGATAGACAAAGAGTAAGATGCCTGATATATCAGTCATAATTCCGGTCTATAATACCGGAGAGATATTGCTGGAAACGGTCAACTCGGTTCTGGAACAGAGTTATTCCGGCTTTGAACTCATCATCGTTGACGATGGCTCAAACCCTGAAACTCAAAAAATAATATCTTCATTGCAGGATGACCGCATAAGGGTGATCCGTCAGGAAAACTCCGGGGTCGCCTCTGCGCGCAACACCGGAATTTCCGCTGCGCAGGGCAGATATATCGCGCTGCTCGACCATGATGACCTGTGGCACAAAGATAAACTAGGCATCCAGAAAAAGCTGCTTGACGAAGATCAGGACGCGGTTCTGGTTTATTCATCCGTTGAGCCGTTCGGATCATCGGATACCATACAGATCCCGGATTACCCTGTCATAAGCGGTAACGTGTTTCTCTCGGAGCTTGAGCAGAATAAGATACACAGTACGAGCTGTGTGATGTTCAGGCGCAGTACTGTCATGGAAAATGCGGTCAGATTTGTTACTGAAATGGTTCCCTGTGACGACTGGCATTTTTATTTGCACCTTGCCCGGTTCGGAAAATTTCTCCACTCAGCGGCGGTTCCGGTATATTACCGTCTGCACAGCGGAAATCAGAGTTCCAATGTGGCAAAGATGTACCATGCCGGATTACGGGTGCTCGACGATACTGTAAATAATGCCGGAGTGATATCTTCTGAAACATCTGTTCCAATCAGCGAGATTTTGCAAACCGCAAACCGTCACAAAGCAAAACACCTCCGCGGACTGGCTAATAAAGCTTATGCCGGGCGCGATTACCGTGCGGCGTGCGGATACATCCGCTCGGAGCTCAAGAGCTGTTTTTCTTTCAAAGCGTGTGCGATTTATTGTGCGGTGAAAATAATGTCGCTTTTCAGATAAAATACAGGCTTTGTTCCCTGTGTTAAGAGATAGTCAAACAGCTTTTTGAGTAAATTATATAAGTTTTCCGCTTTTCTTGAAGTGGGAAGGGGGGCGGGGGAAGGGCGAAACCTCTTTTCTCGTGAAAAGAAGTTTCGCCCGTCCCCCGCATCATCTACCAGCATCAGGAACCGCGTCAAATTTTACAACGCTTCACCGAAGGGGATGAAGAGGATGTGACCTCCGGTTTTTCCGTTGCGTTTGCCGATGGAAAAGAGTCTCCACAGAAAGGATGTGCGTTCACTTTCTCCCTCTTTTACGTGGGATATGAAGGGAAACACTATCGTTTCGCTGCGGTCAGACTCTTTGCGGAAACGGTAGAGCAGATGGAGAATGTGGGTCGATTCTTTGTTGCCAGACTTGCTTCCTCCGGCGAGGATGTGGCAGAAGTGCCAATGGTAATTGCCGTTGTAGAAGTTTTCTTTCCGGAAAAAGAGACCGTTTCCGATATCCTCTTTCCAGCGCGTGACGGAGAGTTTTTCGAGCAGTTTTTCGACCTCTTTTTCAGATTCTTTACGGTTGGAAAATGCTCTGTCAGGTATATTCACTCCGAGCTGTGATGCTTTTTCCTGCACCTCACGGCGGGTGTCGTTGAGTTTTTTCTCTCTTTTGACCAGATTTTCCTCTTCTGCTTTCAATTCTTCAAGGCGGATGAGCTTTTTGTAATGCTCGATTTTGTTTGCGGTTTTCCAGGCAAGGGCATTTTTTCTGCGTCCGGCAAGGAGCGTTCTCTCTTTTTCCAAAGACTGGAATGCGGTTCCGAGTTCAAGCAGATTTTTCCGGACGAATTCTGCGGCTTTGTGATCGACTCCCTCTTTAGCCACGGTAAAAGCGAATTTTCCGCGATAGAAGAGCCCCAGTGCGGCATATTTGTTTATTTCTTCGACAGTCTGGTATTTTCCGCTCCATTGGCAGTCGCTGCTGTATATCTTTTTGTTTAGTTTGCTTTTTTTGCGGGAGTTTTCCCAATAGATCACAGGAGGCAGCACCGCCGCTGCCGATTTATCGTAAGTCCGCTCAGACCACGACAACAGCGGCATCGAGAGAAAGAATGAGCGGTCTTTGGAAAAACTTGTTCCGCTCAGCAGTATGGGGAATACGTATTTGCTTTTATCCGGAGTTTTTGAGCAGTAGAAAAATGGTCCGGCAAGAAACGAACTGAAAGTGCTGGTTTCAAACTGCTCCTTTTGGGCAAGTTCGCTTTTGTAGATATTGAAAGTATTCCAATCCACCACCTCTTTGGGGAGCCGACAGTCCGGAGAGATTTTTTTCAACTCTTTTTCCAATCTCGGAACAGCTTCTGAAAAGGGTTCGTTGTGCCGATACGCTTTGAGTCCGGAAAATATTTCAAATCTTTTGCCTGTGTAGTTTTGCCAGGTGCGGGCTCCGGATAAGAGAAACGGCAGATATATTCTGTTGTCCCGTGCGTGGTGAGACCAAAATCCCTGCGGGGAAAACGGAGTCGGAAAAACGCTCTCCTTTGAGTAGAAAAGCAGACCGAACAGCAGGTTTTGCCAGGAGGAGTTTTCACTTTTCGAGCGCATCGCAAGAAAGGGCCCCGCCATATAAAAGCTGTCTTTTCCATCTGAGCTGTTGGTTGCATGGAACAATGGAATCACTCCGAACGTGTCGCCGGTGACAACGGGACTTGTTTTAAATATCTGCTCTTTCAGCGTATCGAGCTCTTTTGCCGTTTCCGGCAGCTTGCCGGGAGCGTTGTCTTTCCGGTAACGGTAACTCCACTCATTGCGGAAGGCGTCGGTTATTTTTCTGTGGGAAAATATCCATCCGTGCGGAGTATCCGGTTTTTTCACTTCGGTGCTCTTTTCTCCGTAGGCGAGGCAGCAGAAGAAACTTGAGTCTGTGCGGAACGGAAGTTGCGGAGTAAGTTTTCGGGTGTTTACCGAGCGGATAAAGAGCGGAGTATAATAGTATTTCTTTGTAGTATCGCTCCAGCTCTGATAGGTGAGGGGAATAAATCCGAAGCCGCGTTTTTCCCAGACGAAATTGGCTATCCAGCCGCTTTTGTCTGAAGTGTTCCACGCGGAGAGCGGAAACAGTACGGAGCAATCGTCTCCCTCCTTGTTGAAGAGCGGCCGCACAGCAAATCCGTAAGGGTCGCTGTCGATCATCGGCCAGAGGGCGCACCAGTAGTTGTTTGACGCAAAGAAGAAGGGCCAGACATTGACTAAAGTATCGTTCAAGCCGGCAACTTTTGAGCGGGATATCCTCTGATCACTGCCGAGAGCACGGCTTTTAGCCTGATATTTCCGGCTGCGTATGCGGTAGGATTTGGGAGCAGAGTATTCATCGATGACCCCTCCGGACATACGGACGGCGCGCTCACTTACTGCGCAGGAGCATAACAGAAGCAGCGGAATAATATATATGATACACTTTTTCATTGGCTGTATTCCTGTTTAAAAGTTACCTGTCTGGGGTAATATACATTCATTATATATCAATAGCAAGTGATTTCTCTTTAACGGCACTTGAAAATATTTCAATATGTGCTATTTTTAGCATCCGGAGGATTTATATGAACGAACAACTGGAACTTGTGGCAGCTCAGCAGTTTGCCGCTGAAAAACTCGGCGGTTCAGGTGGCTGTCATGATCTCGATCATACCAAGCGCGTACTCGCCAATGCGGAATCTCTGCTTGCGGAAACTCCGCAGGCCGACGCTTTTTGTGTAAAAATGGCGGTATGGCTTCACGATATCGCGCGTCCGCTCGAGGACGTGGAAAATGGAAAAGTCTGTCACGCCCAGCTCGGAGCCCGTCTCGCATCAGAGTATCTTTCCGGCAGAGATATTCCGGAAAATACCCGTGAAGCTATCTGCCGCGCCATCGAACGCCACCGTTTCAGAGGTAAGTTCTATCCGGAAGCCATCGAGGAAAAGATCGTATTCGACGCCGATAAACTCGACTCATTGGGAGCCGTCGGTATTGGCAGAGCGTTTCTTTTCGCCGGAAAATGCGGAGCAAGATTGCACAACACGAAAGAGGAGGCTCTCTCTTCAGAAGCGTACTCCATCGAGGATACCGCTTACCGGGAGTATCTGGTGAAACTTCATCGGCTGGTTGACGTCATGCAGACAGCCCCCGCCCGCCGCATCGCGCAGGAGCGCAGCAAATTCATGCAGGAGTTTTTCCGTCAGCTCGACCTTGAAACAGGCTTGTGACTCAGGAGCGTTTTTTAAAGACGTTATTGAGTTTGAGAGCAGCCTTGACGGCAAAAGTTTTCCGCTCCTCTTCGAGCTGCTGATTTGCCTTGTTTGCTGAATCGAGAGCCGCCTGAGTCTTTGCCAGCTCCTGCTTCAAAGATTCGAGCTGCTGATTGACTTGCGACAGCTGTGTTTCGCGCTCGGCTATGTTGTTTTCATACTGTTTTGCGCGTTCCTCAAAAAGTCTTGCGTCTGCGGACAGTTTTTCCTCAGCCATCTCAGCGCGCTTTACATTGTACTCATAGGCTTCGCGGAAATACTTTGCCTCTTTCTCGTTATATTCACAAGCTTCGCGGAAAGTTTTTGCCTCTTTCTCATTATATTCGCATGCCTTGCGGTAATTTTCGATATCGACGTCGCGCTCGTCCAGAAGTTTCTGATAATGGGCGGTTTCCGAAGCAAGTTTCTGAGCGAGAGACTTTGCCTCTTTTTCATTATATTCGCTTGCCTTGCGGAAATTTTCGATATCTTTGTCGCGCTCCTCGAGAAGTTTCTGATAATGGGCGGTTTCCGAAGCAAGTTTCATCGCGAGCGTTTTTGCGTCCTGCTCGTTGTACTGGTTTGCCTTGCGGTAGTTTTCGATATCTTTGTCTCTCTCCGCAAGGAGTTTCTGATAATACGCCGTCTCAAATACCAGCTTGTCGGACAGCTCTCTTGAGCCGTTGAAGAGGGCGATAAATATATCCTCTCCGTCGCGCATTATGGATTTGAGCGCAATAGAAATATCTTCGGCTTCGGGTGTAGTGTCATCCAGAGGAAGATTTTTTTCAGTTGCTTCAAAAACGGTTTTCCAATCTTTTTCAAACGGATGGTCAACGAAGCAGGCGAGGGTCTTTTTGCCTTCGCGTCCGAGCTTGTCGGCGAGTTCCGGGTTTTTCAGCAGGCGGACAGTTTCCTGCGCGAGTGACTTCCAGTCGCCCTGAGCAACTTGAATGTGTCCTGCTGTCCGGCGGAAGAGTTCGATATTTGGCAGTTCATAAGAGAGCACCGCAAGCGCATTTGCTTTTGCTTCAAATACCGTAAGCGGAAAACACTCTGCTTTCGATGTGGATATATACAACGCCGCGCTCTGATAGTAATTTGCGATATCCTTCACAAATCCGGCAAGTACGACGTTATCTTTCAGATTTTTTTCATCTATGGTTTTCAATAACGCAGTATAAACGGGGTCATCAGAAGTTTCCGGACATCCGGCGATGATGAGACGCGCGTCAGGAATTTCTTTGACGACTTCTTCGAGAGCAAATACGGCGTCAAGCGGAGCTTTTTCCGGGCTTATTCTGCCCACCCACAATATATCACAGTTTTGAGTTTTTTCCCGGGGCGCAGCTTCAGTCTCCGCCGTCAGGATGTTTGGAATATACTTCGCATTGCATCCGAGGGTCTTCCACCAAGCATGATCCACTCTTGAGAGCGTGACGAGCCCGTCGGCAAATTTCCAAGTGCGCAGAGCGGTGAATTTTGTGAGAGAAAACATATCCATCGCGCAGTATTCGTGCGTTTGCATGATGAAATGCGCTCCGGCGAGTTTAGCCGCGCACAGATCCCAGATCGCGTGCTGTTCGAGGGAGTCATTGTATAAAACGATATCTATGTTTTCTTCGGAAATAAACTCTTTCCACTCTCTTACTCTCGACGCTATGCAGTCGGCTTCGGCAGTCCGCAGTCTTCCGGAGGAAAACACTTTGACTTTAGTCTGCTCCGGGATATTATAGCAATTTTCTCCCGGCTCCTCATCGGTCAGGAGAATTGTTTTGTACCCCATATCGTTGAGTTTTTCAAGCAGATTGGATATGGTTCTTTCCACTCCGCCCGTGTGCATCCTGAAATAGAACACCGCGACGGTCGATATCTTCTTACTGCTGCGCGGAAGCGCGTCCGGAGCAAGCTGAGCGATGAACTCAAGCTCTCTGGAAAAATATTTTTCAGCGAGCTTTATCAACTCTTCTTCGCTGTTTATCGTCAGCGCCGGAGCAGGTGTCTCTTGCACGGGAGCAAAAGGCTCTTTGACGGGAAGCGTTTCCTGTTGAACAGCGATTTTGTTTTCGCTTATCAATTCAAGTCTGCGGCATTTTTCTTCGAGATTGGTGATCGCGTCCGCCTGCATCTGACACCACTTGACGAGCTCCTGCTCGTGGAGCAGTAGCCCCGGAATATCGTGAGCTTTGACATCCAGAACCTTGTTTTCATGCGCAACAGCTTCCGAAGCGGCTTTGGGTGGAATTGATTTTCTGAACTCTTCGAGCGAAGAAAAACCCTTCTTATTAAGATAAAAGTTGAGGTGATACTCCCTTATTTCCTGCTCAGACGGGAATGACAAACGCCATTTGTAATACTCATAGTTGAACATGAGCTCATACGGAATGATGTAGTTGAGATAGAGAAAATTGAGCTCGTTTATATGTCCGTCTTCCGCGATTTTTCCAGCGAGCAGATCATCTGAAAGTATGGAAAAGGGACTGTCTCCCATGACCATCACCGGCTTATCAAACAGCGAGGCTTCGAGCGCCATGCTGGAATTTATGGTGACAAGCTGCTTTATGCGTTTGAAAAAGTGCACCGTGGACGGAGAACGGTCAAGGCGCGACGTAAAATAACTCTTGGCTGCGGGGTGGCTGCGGAAAAGGACGTTCTCTTCTCCGAAGTGGAAGTTCACAAACTGCTGCAGCTCCTGATTGTTGAAGCCTTTTGAGTAGGCGATGATATTGCTGTCATCATCCACCTGACCGGCAATTCCGGTCTCATAGTCGATGTTTTCTTCTATGGAGTCGGTTCTTTGGAACTCCTCTTCGCTCATAAAGAGGGCGAGCAGCTCACGTTTGGAGAGCAAATTGCCAGACAGTTCGTCTTTGGATTTTTCAAAACGCCTTGCGGCTTCGGTATTTCCGTTGACGCCGGACAAATCCCAGTAGGCGGTCTGCAGATACTGCGGCTTGCGGGTGGGACCTATTTCGGTGTGGATGACCGGTATTCCGAGCTCTCTGCCGACATGATCTGCGGAGGGCAGATTGCAGCTGAGCAGCATAGCTTCGACCGGCTCTTTTTTACTGATTTCGGCAATGGTTTCCCTCAAAAACTGCATGAGGGGCTCATGGGGCTCAGTCATGAGGTATTTCCAGACAAGATTGTTGGATTTGAATTTTTCTTCAAGATCCGCAAAGAGTTTCTGGTCGATATTTATGATGTTTTGAGCCGCAACGGTGTTGTTGTCCGGAATGGAATATTCGAGTTTTTCGAGGGTTGCGGGGGCTTTTTCCCAGCAGTCTTCGGGCAGAGAATCCGGATAGATGAGATTTTTCTCCCAGCCGGTGAACGTGAAGTGTTCGAGGTCTCCGCGGAAATCGCTGAGCTGTTTGTAGAAAAACCAGAGCTGAGCTCCGAAAAGTTTGTGATATCTTGCGTTGCAGGGCAGTAAAATCGATAAAATCATAAGTTTCCTCTACTGGACATCGATTTTGAAGTTTTCCGGATTTACTGTCAGAAGCGCGCTCGTGGTATCCAGCGGATCGCGTTTGATCGTCTGCAAAGAGGCGGCGTTGAACGGACGGTCATAAAAATCCTGAGAGAGCTTGTCGGGTTTTATGCCCATGCTGAAGAAAAAGAGTCCGAAAACCGGCATGACGAATTCCCATTCGACCGTTCCGCGCTGTCCTGCTTTGAGGGCGGGCAGAAATTTCTGAAAATTGACCAGGTTGGTGGAAAAGATATCATTTCCGCGGTTGTCGCGGCAGAGAACTCCGATCTGAGCACCCTCCGGAACGTCGCGGTTGGCGGATATACTTATGACCAGTTTGACTTTGTCGCCAACAAAACAGTCGTTGATAAGGTGACCTTTGAGATCATAGAAATCCAGGGCGGTAACTTCGACGTCCATGTTTCCTGAGCGTTCTGTAACCTTTTTGCTGAAATCAGGGTCTATTCTGAAGAGCTGAGCTGTATGCGCTTCTCCCTGCTGCTCCAGAGCCTGCAGCCTTGCCCGCTCTGCGGAGTAAGCGTTGGTGGAGTCGTTCTGATACATTTCGCAGACGTCTTTTGCGTCACCGAAGGCGGCGAGCTCACCCTGCTTGAGGTAAACAGCTTTTGAGCAGAGGGATTTCACCAGCGCGATATCGTGGCTGACAAACAGGATGGTAGTTCCGCGGTCAACGAGTTTTTTCAGGCGGTCGAAACACTTTTGCTGGAAGAATATATCACCCACAGAAAGAGCCTCATCGACGATGAGGATATCCGGGTCGAGCATGATCTGGACGGCGAATGCCAGACGCACGAGCATACCGCTCGAATAGGTCTTGACCGGCTGGGAAATAAAGTCTCCGATATCGGCAAAGTCAATGATCTCCTGATACTTTCTGTTGATATCGTCTCCTGTGAAACCGAGGACGGCGGCGTTCATAAATACGTTGTCTTTTCCGGAAAACTCAGGATTGAAGCCGCTGCCGAGCTCAAGGAGAGCGGTTATTCTTCCGTTTGTGGTGATGGAGCCTTCGGTCGAACGTAAAGTTCCTGTGATGATCTGGAGCAGGGTGCTTTTACCTGCTCCATTTCTGCCGATGATGCCGACACACTCGCCGCGTTTGATTTCAAAGTTGACGTTTTTCAGAGCCCAGAATTCGCGGTAGAATTTTTTTCTTCCGGCGCAGAGCATCTGCCACAGCCGGTGGGCGGGCTTGTCGTATATCTCAAAGCATTTGGAAATGCCGTTGACGGAAATGGCGCAATCAGAGTACATCAGCAAATCCTTTCTGAGTTTTGTTGAACCATGCAAATCCGAGCAGGAAAACCACAACTCCCACGGCGAGAGAAATGGCAAAAAAGTTCCAATCCGGAGTCTGCGCGTAGAGCAGGACTTTTCTTGTCTCTTCGATGATAGTGGTGAGCGGGTTTATCTGCAGATAGACCCGGAATCGCTCAGGAACCGCCTCGACGGGATAGAAAATCGGAGTTACAAAAAAGAGCACCTGCAAAACGACTCCGAGGATGTACGGAGTGTCGCGCAGATAGACTGTGAGCGATGCCACAAAGTAGGATATTCCGAGCGTGAAGAGAAAAAAGGGAAACAGCACCACAGGAAGATAGAGCATGGTCCAGCTTATGTTTCCGTAGATGAAAACGGCTCCCGCCAGCAGCAGCGCGAGCCACACCGCTCCCTGCACGAAGCTCGACAGTACCTGGGCGAACGGCAGCAGCGGAAGCGGAAAGACTACCTTTTTGACATAGTTTGGATTCAATGTTATCTGGATAGCCGACATATTGACTGCGTCGGCAAAGATCGAGTACACCGTCATTCCGCAGAAGAGGATGATGGCGAAAGAGCCTTTGGAGGGACCGACTCCGGTGCCCCAGCGCGACTGAAAAACGACGCTGAAAACGAAGGTGTATATGCAGAGCATCATGAGCGGATGGATGATATTCCAGAGGATACCGAGGATGGAGCCCTGATACTTTGATATGACATTGCGCCTGACCAGCTGTTTGAGCAGCGCGCGGTTGCGGAACAACAGCTGTAATCCGGGCAGTGGATTGAGAATATTTATGATTTTGCCCATAATAGAGAAAAACTCCTGATAAAAAGGGTACAAACATTGCTATTTATATATTACGTCATATATAAGATAGCATTTTGTACCGTTTTTTTCAAGCAGCCGGGCATATTACAGGCAAAAAACCTTATTCACTTCCGCAATAAAAAGCATACTTGCATTTACACTCAGTTGTGGTATATTATGAAAATATATCTATAAGGGAAATCATCAACTTCAGGAGCAATAAAATGCGTTCAGCAAAGGATAACGGCAGTGAAGAATGCCGCGAAGGGATTTTCAGTTCGCTCGGAGAGGATTTTTATAGTATTCCAGCGTGGATGAAAATTCTTATTTTCGCGCTGTGTGTATATGCCGGATGGTGTGTGTACTGCGATTATTTCAACGTAAAACAGAGTCGGGATATCTTTGCGTATGAGGTAGAGTTTGCTTATCCTCCGGAGTTAGGCAAGACGTTCGCAGATGAGATACGAAAAATCAATAAGTCAAGTGAGCTCAAAGCGCTGCGTTCACAAAAAGTTTTTTCTGCACAATTCATTGAGAGCATCAGCAAAAAAGAACCGGAGTCTCTGCTTGAGCTTGCAAAATTCTGCAAAGGTGACTCCAGATTTTCCCGGCATTACGCCGATCTGCTTTTGTTGTCTGCTGCATACGGAAATATCGAGGCGTTGAATACTTATGTCGCAGAGGTAAAGGGCGACAGCGGCAAACTTATGAAGCTTATCGACGGGCGTATGGAGCAGAAAAAAAACAATAAAACTGAATTTTCCGATGATGAGAAAAAGGTTTACAATAAGATAGCTGAAACCATCTATCTTGAGTTGGATGCTGTGCGTCAGCTTGATATGCTCAAACGCAATCTTATTGAAAAATATCCCGACGCATTTTTTATTTCTGTTGTGCAGAAGCGGTGTAAGAAAACTTCAATAACCCATCCGGAAAAAATCTCCGCAAACGCTTTGAGTCTGATCTCGATAAAAAATCTGTCAAACAAAAGTTTTGTGTGCAGTACATTTGATATCTACTCCGAAAAGGGCAAAAGACTGCGATTCATATACGATACGTGCCAAGAAATCGCCGGAGCAAGACAGGAACTCAAAAAGCTCAAAGCCGGCAAAAGCGGCGGTACCGGAGCTCCGGATATCGATCTTATGGAAAAAGAGGGCGAATTGAGTATTGTTATCATGAATGGCAAAAAGGCGATAAATGGACGTCTCAGGGATGTATTCTGGTATCGCAGTTATTACGGATGGCACAATGGCAGACGGCAATACTCCTGGAGTTGTTCATACAGCGGCAAGACAGTTTCAGCCCGTTCAATAGCAGAATTGCACAGCAAGCCCGGAAAGTATTGGGTTTTGGGTTACAGCGGAGACTACAAATCCTGCTTTATCAAATATGTTGATATTTCTGAAGATAGTACACAAAAGGTATTGACTCTTAAAGCAGAAGATGTTATAACATTTTGACGGTGATAAAATGAGTGAGATCGTTATAAATTGTCCGAATTGCCAGTTCCAGTTGACCGTTGACAGCCAGCTTGCAGGAGAAAAAGTTCTCTGCCTCAAGTGCGGAAATTCGTTTGCGGTCGAGATACCTGAGCCTGAAAAACCGGAGCAGCCTGAGATGCCCAAAGCGGTTGCTCCTGTGACCGTGGCTCCGAAGGCTGTTCCGCCCAAGGCAGTAGTTCCTGTAAGTGAAGTTAAGACTGCGTCAGTTGTTCCTGAGTCAAAAGTATCGACTGCTCCAATAGTGACCGCAGACGATCTGCGCGAAGACGGTTTCCGTTTGCGCCTCTGGTATTTTATCGCCGTTCTGCTGGCGGCTGCGTTCTTTTTTATCGTACATCATGAGATACAGCGGGCGAAACTGCGCAATCTGCGCTATACCGTTGAGTGCAGAAGCTCCATCCGCAAAATCAACGACAGGATAAAAAACCTTCCGAAGTCCCAATACTACACCATCGATCATATCTGGAGACATTGCAAGGGCAGCGAGCTTCGCTTCAACTGTCCGGACAACGGAAAGGCATACAAGTTGTATCCCGAAGGAAAGAGACAGAAAGTTTACTGTGAGAAACACGGAAAATTCTGAGTTTAGACCAACGCAGGATTGATGTACTTAACGCAATAGAAAACGCTGTCAGAACTTCCAGTTCAGATAGTGGAGTTTTGCTCCGTCTTTGTCTGAGTGTTCATACCAGAGCGTAAAGAGCGAACCATCCGCAAGTTCCACCGTTGATGGATAACCCATATCGCGTTTTTTTCCGCTTTCGCTGAGGGTGAACTCATTTCCCCATGTGCGTCCTGAGTCATGAGATATCCGCGCTCTGATGGAGTAGGGCTCCTGACGCCAGGTGTAGGTCATGATGAGCTTGTCTTTTCCAAACACCTGCAAGTGGGTCGGAAATCCTTTGCCGATAAGGTGAGGCTGGCTCCAGGTTTTTCCTGAATCGGCAGACTCCGACTGCCAAGTCTCTCCGAGTCCTGAGGTGTTGTGGTTTCTGTATTGAACGATAAGCGTTCCATCCGGAGCTTCGACGCCATGTATCTCATGAATGAGCCGCCTGTCGTGTCCCAACGGAAGTGGAATGGTTGAGGCAATCTGCCATGTGAGTCCGTTGTCTTTGGAAAATGCGGCACAGAACGCCGCCGTGGCAGTTATTTCACCTGCGAGGCTTCCCTGCTTCTGCCCGGGAAAGAAGAGCGTGCCGTCTTTCATCAATACCGGTCCATGCGGACTGTAAACAGGAGTGCGGTATTTTCTGCTCCATGTTTTGCCTCCGTCAACCGAGCGGCGCATCCAGAAACCGTGTTCTTTTTTCAAGGTGAGCAGATTGATTTTTTCTGCGGTTTCTTTCCATTGAGAGTTGAGTTTTTTGCTCCTGAATATTGCAGAAGTGCTGGTGAAGTAGTTGACGAGCAAACTTCCGTCCGCCGCCTGACAGACTCCTGCGTCACGGTCATCGAGGGGACCTGAAGAGAGGGCTTTGGGACCGCTCCAGGTTTTTCCGTCGTCCCCGGAAACATACATCCAAATTCTTCCGTAGGGGCAGATATGTTTCTGGCGGTTTCCTGAGCACACGGCAATAAGTTTGTTGTCTTGCGTTCTTGTGACGGTCGGCCAGCCGTGATAGGTCGGGTGGTCTATTTTGCCTTTGCGGATAACGGTTATTTTCATGGTGTTTTGCTCCTGTTGGGCATTTACGGAAGTCAGGGTGGAAAAAGCTGCTCCGAGCAGCAGTATTTTGCAGAGATTTTTCATGTATGCCCTTTCAGCAGATGTTGTTTACTGTTGGTTAATATACCCCTGCAACAGGTTTTGTCAAGAGTGAATGTTCCTGCGAAATATTCCAAGTGCAGCAATTTATTCTTGAAAAGTCCATTTTTTATAGTATATTTATCCTCAGACCACAAATCTGCGTGAGGAGCTATTATGTCGATACAGCTTGAAAATGGAAAAATCCGTCTTGAGTGGGATGAAAACGGTGTTTTGACCGGATTGACCAATCTTGAAACTCAGAACAATATCATAAACAGCTGTCAGCCATGCAGAATAATTCTCGGTCATGAGAAGTTTCTTGAGTTTGAAGCGTTTCCGACAGGAGTATGCCGCGCCGAAAGCGCAGATGGCTTTGCTGCGTTCCATTACGACAAAGTTACAGCTGAAACAGGTGATGTCTATGATATATCGCTTGATTTGAAAACTATTCTTGACGGAAATGATATCCGCTGGAGCGTTTCGGTTGTCAACAACACCTGTGACGTGACGGTAAGAGAGGTGCATTATCCAGTTATATCCATCCGCAATCCGGCTCCTCCGCTCAGGGTGCATAACTCTGATTTTGTGAGTACGACATACCCTGATCTTCCTGCTATGCTGAATGCGAATTTTACCAAATATATGGCTCCTGATCACAAGTATATCCGCCACACCAAGCTCTACCCGGGACAGCATTGCTCTCTCAACTTTTTTATCCTTGATTACGGCAAAGAGATACTCTATTACGGATGCCATGACCCTGAGTTCCTTTTTACCGGACACGGATTTGAGATGGATAAGGATAAACGGATAAACTGTTTTATGGCGCGTATGCCGTTTGTTGCTCCGCATGGCTCAATGAGTGAGAGCGTGGTTGTGACTTCACTTATATCCGACAGCTGGCAAGCAGGAGTTCAAAAATACCGCAAATGGGCGGACAGCTGGTTTGTTGCTCCGACTGTTCCTGAGCATATCAGAAACTCTTTCGGCTGGCAGAGGTGCATCATGCACCATCAGTACGGAGAGTATTTCTTCCGTTACAGCGACCTGCCTGAGATACTCAGCGCAGGACTTCCTTCAGGAGTCGATACCATTTTCCTCTTCGGATGGACGAAAGAGGGTATGGATGCGGGATATCCCGCCTATACTCCCGACCCTGATTGCGGAGGTTTTGACGAGCTGCGGAAAAACATCCTCAAAGTCCGCGAAATGGGCGGTCATGTGATAATCTATTTCAACGGACAACTGATAGATACCGCGTCAGACTTCTACCGCTGCGGAAACGGGCAGGCGGTATCCATCAAACGCGCGGACGGAACCGAACACCGCGAGTTTTACAATTTCAGCAACACAGGAGTCTTTACCCGCATCTTCGGAAACAAGACCTTCACCGTTGCCTGTCCCGCGTGCAGAGAGTGGATAGATATCCTCAAAGAGCATATCGACAAAGCCTACGCCCTCGGCGCAGACGGAGTCTTTTTCGACCAGCTCGGATACGGCAGTTACCCCTGCTGCGACCCGACGCACGGGCATCCTGTTCCGTTCACAGGTTTGATGCAGTCCAAGAGAGAGCTTTGCCGTGAACTCTATGAGTACGCGAAGAGCAAAAGTCCTGATTTCGCCATCGGAATAGAGTGTCCGACCGACCAGACGGCGCAATATGCCGACTTCGTGCACGTTTTCGGCAATACGGCTCAAGTCTGGAATCCTGACTTCAGAAAGAATGGTACGCGTCCCAGATTGAAGTGTGAGGCACCGCTTTTCAGCGCGGCGTTTCCTGAGGTCTATCTCACTGACCGCGAAATACGCGACGACAGCGATGTGGAGTTCCCTGTGAACCAGCTGCTTATCCAGCAGCGGCGCAGCGATGTGGAAATCTACCGCTGCCGCGCCAATATTACAGCCACTCCGCACTACAAAGAGTATCTGAAGCTCGTCAATGATTTGCGTTCACGCTACAAGGATATCCTGCTCAACGGACAGATGACCGGAGCACGTGAAGTCGTATGCAGCGACCCCGTTGTTATCTGCAACGCGTTCCGCAAGGATGGACAGCTTGCCGTCGTTATGACCCAGAGTTCAAAAGACTCCGTCACCGCGGAGTTTGTGATAAAAGATCACGAGGTCATAGAATACGCTTCAGCCCGCAATGATGTATCGTTGACAGGAAACACCATAACGCTGCCCTGCGACTCCGTTGCGGTCATTCTCTGCCGCAAGGTGTGAACTCAGGGCGGAGTATTCTGTGCCATTGGGAGCGTCTTACCGGAGATTTTGTTTGGTAATATGCGATCGCTCCGGCAAAGCTTCCGCAGCAGACGATATCAGCGCGCTCCAGCTCTTCCTCGATGAATGGAACGCTGATGTTATTGTCATTTCCCGAAGAGTAAACTCTTTGCAGAAAGCCGAAAAGAGCGTCGGTTGCTGTTCCTTCAAGCGGAGTTTTGACTGTTTTACCGTCATAGCTCAGTATGAAACACTTGTCTTTCTCTTTGCAGAATATTTCCGGAGTTCCGAATGCCTCTGCCAGCATTGCGTAATCAGCCTGAAACGCCTCGATATCGACGGGCGAACTCGTGTTCGGTGCAAGCTCGATGCACAATCCGTCGGCGCGGTAATCTGCCGGAGTGTATCTGCTTTCAAAATCTTCGTCCGGAGCAAACGGTCCGCATCTCAGCGCGATATGCTTGACTTTGTACCGCAGCAGTTTGGATATCATTTTTCTGCGCAGCTCTTTCTGCACCTTACGGCTGCGGTTGAATTCGTACCATTTTCCCAGACGGTTGCGGTTTTCTTCAAGTGAGAGAGCTGGATTCCAGAAAGGCAGTATCAGCAGTACTGAGCTGGATGAGTTCAGGAGTCTTTCAAGTTGTCCATCTCCGGGAACATAGACTGAATCCGGAACAAACGGCTCATGATCTCCCTGCGAATGCAGCATTGCGAAAACGGCGTCTTCAATGTCTTCACACCGTTTGATAACGCAGTCAAATCCCAGTCCGAAACAGAACATCTCATCATCTTTCCAAACACAGGGAGAGCCTGAGTGCTTAGCCAGATATTCCTCTTTGGAAATGAGTTCCAGATAGCGTTTTTTATCTCCTATCAACATTGGAGCAGTCCAGTTGTTATATGGCATCAACACGAAATCGTCATCTGCGGGCAGGATATCGTCCCAATCTGAAAAATCTCTTTTTTCCCAGCAGAAACGTCCATTGACACATACTGTCATCTTCATAAAATCACCTTTCTTTTGTTGTACATTAAAACAATAACTCAAGTTTTGGAAAAGTAAAGTGCTGCGGTTTTTTTTTGAATTTTTTTTCTTGAAAAATTTCTGAAAATGCTGTATATTATTTAAGTTTATCTAACTGCTAATAGCAAGAAAGGAATAGAAAAACGATGCGTAAGTACATGTTGTTTGTTGTTGCGCTGCTGGTGTTTGCAGTGTCGGCAGCGGAAGTCCGCCCCAAGTACCTCTTCCTGCTGATCGGTGATGGAATGGGACCGAATATCGTCAAGTTCTATCGTGACCAGATGGGCAAGACCTCTTTTGACAAGATGGGTGAACCAGTCCCCACCGGAACCAATAACTGTTTCGGAAAAACCACAGATTCAGCCGCCTCCGGAACTGCTCTCGCCTGCGGAGTCAAGACCTACAATGGCTCGATGGCAATGGATAAAGACAAGCGTCCTCTGACCAGCCTTGCCAAGATCCTCAAGAAACGCGGCATGAAAGTCGGAATCATCTCGAGCGTCTCCATCAATGACGCCACTCCCGGAACCCACTATGCCAACCGTGTTTCCCGCAAAGACAGAGAGGGCAGCTTTGCTGACCTTGTTGCCTCAGACTTCGACTTTTTCGGAGTTTCATCTATCTCCTCTTCCAAAAACATGAAGTTCAACGACCTTATCGCCAAACTCAGCGAGGGCGGATTTACTGTCAGCCGAGGCCCGAGAGCATTTGCCAAGATGAAAAAAGGCGGAAAGAACCTTTTTTTCAATTCGACCCAATGCGCTGGCAAAGACGGAATCACCCATCCGAAACCGTCTCTCGCTGATGTGACCGGCAAGGCGATCGAGCTTCTGGATAACCCCAACGGATTTTTCATGATGGTCGAAGGCGGAGCGATCGATCACCACAACCATTCCAACAATGTGTCCGGAATGATGAACGAAATGATCGAATTTGACCAGGTGATCTCCACCGTTCTCAAGTTCGCTGAGAAGCATCCGGATGAGACTCTGGTCATCGTCACCGCCGACCACGATACCGGCGGAATCCAGATCAATGGAAAAGTTCCTGCCGGATTCTGGAAGGCTCAGACTTTGAGCTATGGCCGCATCGACAGCGCGATCCAGAAAATGCGCAAAGCCAAAAAATCCAAAGAGGAGATCATCTCTTTTGTCTGCCAGAAAGTCGGCATAAGCGATCTTAATGCCGAAGAGAAAAAGGCAGTCGAAGCTGGCGCAGACCGTTTTATGAGCGGCAAGAAGACCAAAGAGCGCAGCATGTACGGTGCATATAACCCGCTGGTCATAGCCGTAATGAGAGTGCGTGACGCCCGCAACAACTACCGCTACACCACTTTCGGCCACACTCCGACCAAAGTCCCGACCTTTGCTGTCGGAAACGGAAAAGAGCTTTTTACCGCTCCGCAGGAAAACAGCGATATTCCGCGCCGTATAAGCGTTGCCGCAACGGGAAGCGATCTGCTCGAAAAGAGATAAAAGGTCGCATGGCGTTCAGCTGAACGCATATACAAATCATTTGCAGCAGTTTCAGTTCCAGAGAACGGAGACTGCTGCTTTTTTTTAGTTTAGCTTTGTTCCTGATATGGGTAGATGATGTGGGGGAAGGGCGAAACTTCTTTTCACGAGAAAAGAAGTTTCGCCCTTCCCCCACGCCCCCAACCCACTTCAAGAAAAGCGAAGTACTTTTAACAGATTATTCATAAGCAATTTGATTATCTCCCCATACCGGGAACAAAGCGTTTAGTTTAAAACGCGGAGTCGGCATAATTTTTTGAATTGAAAAATCAAGTTGTGTGCAGTATATTATTCCGTATGCTTTTGAGCTGAATAAATATTGAAAGACAAGAAAGATTTTTTTGCAAAGGAGATATATATGAAAAGAGATGTGTTGAGATTTTTTGTTCCGGTGCTGCTGCTCGGAGTGATGGTATGCAATGTTTGCCGAGCCGATGGAGCGGATAAAAAGTCAACCTCAAACAAACGTCTCAAAGTCGGATACTACATTGCCGCCGGAAGCGCAAGCGGAGGAGTCCACCATATAGCCCGTATGCTCTATTACTCTCCGCAGTTTGAAGTCACATTGCTCGATGGACAGGATCTGCGTGACGGCAAACTTGAAGGTCTTGACCTTTTCATTATTCCGGGCGGTGACAGCGAGAGCCAGTACCGCATGATGCAGGAGTCCGGAGCCGAAGCCATACGCAAGTTCGTCCGCGAAGGAGGAGCATATTACGGAATTTGTGCCGGGTTCCATTGCGCCATCAATAAGCCGACAAGAGTGCGTCTCCTTCCCTATGAGCATATTCCGGGCGGTTTCGGAAATGTCGCCGATCTCCGCATCCAGCTCTCCGAAGAGGGCGGAAAACTTCTGGATATCGCTTCCGGCAGTTACATCGTCCGCTACTCACAGGGACCGATCGTCCGACCGGGAAAATCCGTCGGAGAGAATTCTTCCAAGACCCTCGCAGTCTATAAAGGCAATATCACTCCGCTCAACCGCCGCGGAATAGATATGTATGACACTCCGGCGATCATTTACGGAGAGTACGGCAAAGGCAAAGTCATCGCAACAAGTTTCCATCCTGAGTCATATTCAAACACCCGCCCGATCTGGCTGGGATGCGTCTATGCCGTTACGGGAGTCAAGGCGAAACCGGTATATCCCGCGAAAAATCTCCGTCCGGTGCGCGTGGCGTTCTACACCGCGGCTGTGGCTGGAAAAAACTATCTGCGCGAGATGCTCGAGCTTGACCGCCACCCGGATATAGACGTGAGATTTATCGCATTCGGAGATTTCAAGTCCGATGCGCTCGACCACGTTGACGTTCTGGTGCTTCCGGATGGACTTGCGGAAAAGTATAAGCGCACTTTTTCCAAAAATCATTGGCTGCTGAAAAAGTTTATGAATCAGGGAAAACTTGTCTTGGCATCCGAAAAGAGTTTGGAGTTTCTTCCCAAGCACAAAAATCTCAAGTGCGTAAAATTGGGAGACTCCTACGTCGGGCAGGTTCTGTCAGTAAAATAACAGACTGCGTGCAAAAACAAGGCAGGTAAAGTAAAAACAAGGAGAGTATCATGCAGTTGATCCGCTGCGTCATGTTGGACGACACCGTTCAAAATATTTCTATACCGGAGCCGGAGGATATACTGGTCATCAGCAAAAAAACGCTTCCCGGAAATATCAAATATATCGATGTTCTGCCGGACTATTTTACGGCTGATACCGGAGATGATGGATTTATGCTGATTCCGAGCGTTGAGGGGTCCCATCTCTCAGGCTTGACGTTTTTCCGCTCCCGGGAAAACTGCGAAGAGATCTATCCGGATAGTTCCATGCCGCTTTACGCCTGCCGGAGAGCCGGCAATACGACTCTTGCCATCGTTACCGGAATGAAGTTCGACTACTCCCTCGTATGCGGAGTCCGGGATGGAAAATACTATCTCTATCCCCGTTTCCGGCTGGATGGAGCAGAAGCCTATGAGGATATAGAGATAAGATTTTTGCGTTTCAGCGGGAGTGTCCGCTATCCGGAACTTGCGCGCGCATACCGCAAATTTCAGCTGGAAAACGGCAACTGCCGCACTTTGCGCGAAAAAGCCGCAGAACGCCCCGTCCTCAAAGAGTATGCCCAGACCATCGAGTGCCGCATACGTCTTGCGTGGAAACCCGCTCCATCGACGGTCGATGACCAGATAATCGGAGTCAATGAGCCTGAGGTGCACGCGGAGTTGACGCTCCGTGATGTGGATGATATCATATCCGAATTCCACCGGCAGGGTATCGACAAGGTGAATTTCTGTCTGGTCGGCTGGAATGTCAGCGGTCATGACGGAAGATTTCCTGATCTGTTTCCTGTGGAACCCAAATGCGGAACGCTTGAAGAGTTGAAAGCCCTTGTCGCTCACGCAAGATCGATGGAGTATTTGATCACAGCCCACACCAATTTGATCGAAGGTTACAGTATAGCCGGGCGTTTCGATCACAACTATGTGTTGAAGAAGCCAGACGGTTCCGACCACCGCGGCGGCAACTGGAGCGGAGGCAAGTCATATCTTCTTTGTCCTGAAATGGCTTATAAACACTATCTGGATAAGGATATTGAGGATTTGAAACAAATCGGCTTCCGCGGAGAGCATTATTTTGATGTGTTTTCGATCTATCAGCCGTTTTCCTGCTCGCACCCGGAGCATCCTCTGAACCGCAAAGAGGTCGCCGAGTGGCGTTGCCGCATCATGCAGAAGGCGCAGGAGGCTATCGGCTGCATCGGCTCAGAGGGCAGCTGGGATTTTGCCGCAGGAGTGATAGATTACGTACTCTATTCGGCGTTTTTCCTCAAGGAAAGAATTGTATTTAAGATGTGCGATGAGTATGTTCCGTTCTGGAATTTTGTTTACCACGGAATCACGCTTTATAACTGCTGTGCCCCCACCGTAAACGCGAACATCAAAAACGACCGTATGCTGAAAGTCATCAATTACGCCTGGGGAGGCCGTCCGTTGAATTACGTGAACTCAAGGTTCATTGTCGGAAAAAATCCGTGGGGAAATGAAGACCTGCGTTATTTCCCGGTCGAACAATTCCGCGAAAACGTTGCCGTGATACGGAAGGACTATGATTTCTACTGCGGCATCAGGGATCTGCAATACGAATTTATAGAGGATTACGAGGTGTTGCCAAACGGAGCATTGAAAACGGTTTACTCCAATGGAGCAGTCATGCTCTCAAATCCCACCGAAGAGGAGCTGGAAACGCAAGGACATAAACTTCCTCCGTTCAGCAATATCGTAATCAGATGAATAAGCTCCCGGGATGATCTGTTACCTGCAGATGGGGCATCCGATGCTGGGGTCGTAGTAATAGTTGTGTCTGGGACACTTTGCCGTTGTGGTTTTTCCTGAGCCGTAATCCGGCTGACGGCACCACGCACAACCGCTCCCGAAACGTATATCGTAAGTTTCTCCGTGTATGGAACATCTGCGGGTAGTCGAAGATGTTCCGCCTCCGGATGAGCTGTAATTGTATGAAGGGGCAGAGTAGGAGCTGCCTGCGCTGTTGGAAAAGGTGCTGATATAGAGGTCGGTCATCGCGTTCATAAATCTGATTCGGGATTCGCAATACTGTTTGACTCGGACATTGACTTCCGGTTTTACTCTTTTCCATCCATTGCACACGTTGCATTTCAGGACGGTTGGAACGTTTTTTTTGCCTTGAAAACACGATTTGCAGATTTGTTTTCCATTGATACAATGGAGGCAGGGGATTGTGTATCTGTAAACGAAAGTTTTTCCTGAGCCGTTGCATGAAGGGCATTTGCCGACAAAACCTTTGCCGTTGCAATCATTGCACCGGACTTCTTTTGTTCCGTTGATTTTTCCGGCACCTCCGCACCATAAACACGTTTCGCGGAAAAAGATGCTGTTTAAAATGCAGATGATGATAATCAGGAAAAATACAGCAGCGGCGGAAAAGGTAATTCCCAGTATCTTTTTGAATTTCGGAGACCTGACGTCTAATTTGCCGCCCAGTTTAGCGTTGATTTTATCCAGCGGCAACTTTTCATATAAAAGATTTGCTGTGTTTGCGATTTTTGTGCACAGCGGATAGAGAAAACTCCAGATCATTTTCGAGAAGTAAATGATTTTGTTCCGCGTTGATTTCCAGGTGGCGTTGTTGAATTTTTCTCTGTTTTTCATTTTTCTGCTTTTTTCTCTGTGATTTGCGCTGTATTGGGTTAATAGCCAAGTGCTGCCGTGGAAAATTCAGCAACGGCGTAAGAGATTCCCTCCCGGGATCGCATATCAACCGTGATTTTGCCGTCAGGAAGATGGTATAATACAGGGTAAATAAAATCTCCTGCCTTCGCCTGCTGCTTATACTCCATGCGTACCCGGTTCCAGGAGAACTCTTCCGGAATTACATCTGCGGCAATCGAAAAATAGTAAGGACTGCTCAAGTGCCCGTTGGGATCGAGCAGCGACCGTTTTACTTCAAATGCGGACATCTCGGTTCCGGCGATTTGAGGAATGGGGATTTTTCGCGGCAAACACTCCATCGGCTCGGCGTCATCAAATTTTATATTGAATTCTTCCGGAGAGACTTTGACAGCTTTCAATGCATTCAAATCGAAAAAAGCTCCGGTCGCATTGGCGATAAGACAGAGATTTTCCGACTCATCATAGATGGTTATGCGCCGCAAACCGTAAATGGATTTGCAGCCGTAAATTTTCACCGCAGTTGAAATATTTTCCCGGAAAGACGGAAAACGCAAAACATCTATCTGAATAGAGGATAGAAAAATAGCGATTCCTTTACCCAGTAAATATTGTTTCAATCCGGCTTCCTGATGCTCCTGAAACTGACAGCAGTCGGTCATAAGGGCAACCGCCTCATGTAACTTCAATCTGCCGTCTGCTCCGCACCGGGTAAAAGTCAGTTCATTTTTCATCTCATACATAAAAAGCACTCCAAATTAAAAGCCCTGGCACATCAGGAATCAGAGCCATTTTTGACTTTTCGGCAGTGTCCCGATTTTTGTGAAAACTTGTCGAAATCGATGAGAAACACCATTTTGTTTTATATTTAAGCATCATCTCCCCATATCGGGAACAAAGCTTATCATAAAAAACAGCTTTGAAGTTAAACGGAACAATGCTTGATCCCATCTGTACAATTATCCGTACAAGTAATATATGGCAAATTTCTATTTCAAATATTGTTCGATCGTCTGGATATTTCCCTGGTCATCCAGCCAACTCAAACGGTAGTTGCCCCTGAAGCCGCGGAAAGCAATTTTTCCGTTGTTGTCTGCTTTGCATACCAAATTTGTACGCCACTCTTTGTTGATAAGGTCATTCAACGTAAAATATACAAGTTTAGGCTGCATGTCGCGGGTGAAAAGTCCGGAAGTCGATGGTTCTCCGGGAGCACCGCAGTTATCGACCACGTTCCACCAGGTAATTCCCATCATCGGCTTGGTACTGAACCACAGACGGTAGAGGTTGCGGGCGATCTCCGCCTGAATGATCTCACCTTTCCGGCTGTTTTCAGGAGCGGTAATGGTGATTTCAGAAAGATGGATGGGAAGATTTGCTCTGCTGAGCCGTTCCATGGTGGAATTTACTTCATCCGGAGACTGTCTGGTGCTTTTCCCATCGGCAATATCCTGACAGATTTGCGGGTCAAAGAGGTGCATTTGTGCGCCCATGATGTCGATTTTACATCCTCTTTGGAGCAAGTTATTGACCTGATTGGGATAATCGTCGCGCATATTGTAGTCATTGATATTGAATTTTGCTTTTTCCGGAAGAACGCTTTCAGCAATCTTGAAACTGCGGTAGGCATAATCTCCGGGCATTGGGCCATACCAGCTTTTGCAGATTTTTGAACCGGGAATCATATTATTCAAACCGAAATCGGTCGCGCTTTCGTTTACAACATCCCAACTGTCGATTTTGTCTCCGTAGCGGACGGCTATTTCCATAATGCGCTTTGCCATAAGGGTATTGAGAAGAGTGGCATATTCGTCGCCGAGGGCTTCCTCGACCTCTTGGGCAGACATACCTTCAAAAGCAGCTCCCGTAGCATTGCTGGGCAGTACGCCGCTTCCTGATTTGCGTTTCATATCGGTTTTTTTGCGGAACTGTTCCGGTAATTTTTCGATCAGCCAGTCCGGAATCTGCCAGCTGTTGCTTCCCCATGTCAGAGTGTGACCATGCAGACGTATGCCTTTGGAGAGGCAGAATTCCACGACCGGGTCGGTCGGAGGCCGCCGCCAATGCGGTTCGAGGTAGGGAGTCGGGCATTTGTTCCAGAAAAATTCGCTGTCCCTCCAGGAGGGGCGGAAGCGGGGCTTGCCTTCTTCCAATTCCAATTGTTTCCAGTAAAACGCGATGGTGGCGGAGTTGAAAAGAGAGCCGTACAACTCTTTGTACCGGTCGTTGCGTTCACAAGTTCCAAGCTGGTCAAAGTTGAAAATGTGAGCTCCGAAAATAAAATCGTGGGATATCTGCTCAGCCTTGATCTCTTTTCCGGCAGCGGAGTCCGGAAGTTGAAATTCGCCATCCGCCTTGCGGTTAGCCTCAATATCGGCATCGATTTTTTTCTGAACACCACTGTTCCACATTGCCCGGTATTCATCGGAAAACGCGGCATCGATTTCAGCTTGTGAAACTTCAGGTTTTGTGTAGTTGGTCATGATTCAAAATTCCTGTGTTTTGCGCCTGCCGCATCTGGCTGGACAACTTTTTCTAAAAGATCAGAGCAAATGATTTTGAATTAATATAACCTCAGCCGGCTGAATTGCAAATGCCGAAATAAACTTTCTCAGGAATAGGTTCTGCAAGTAAAATCAAGAGACAAAAAATCCAGCCATAAAGGACTGGATTGCAGGTCATAATATAGTGCGGATAGCGTTGTATTGCAAACGGATAAACTCTCATTTTCCATTTTCTCATCATCCGTCGCACGAAGTGCTATGGATGACAGGTCATACGGAGCGTAAGCGAAGTGCTTCATAGCGGAATGAAATGGAGCTGCTTCATCTGAAAAGGCGAATATATGAAGCGCACCTGCGGTGCATGAAGCACGGCTGCGCCGTATGAAGCGGCACTGCGTGCCATGAAGCGAAGCCTTTTCAGGCTTCATGTTTTTTTGCCTTGGAATCAAGGCAAAAAAATGGTCGGGATAGAGAGATTCGAACTCTCGACCTTTTGACCCCCAGTCAAACGCGCTAGACCAGGCTGCGCTATATCCCGACATTGTGTCTTTATTGGTGACACTTTTCTAATATACAGCTTATATGGGGAAAATGCAAATCATATTTCGCTGCTTTTTGCTTTTTTTATGCAATAAATTTCCGCTTTTGGGGAATAATGTCTCAAAAGTTGTGAAACAATCAGACCGGCGGCGGCGCCCCGTGGTCAATCTCGCGCCTTGCAGCTGCGCCGCGGCGGTCATGTACAAAAGTACACTCCCTTGCTATGCTCACCGCAAAACGCGACCTTGCCTCAC
>SUVY01000095.1 GCA_015061775.1 Lentisphaerota bacterium
TACCGCCTTTTGTGTTCAATCTGTGTGCAAAATGTGTGCAAAATTCCCGCCTTGACATTAAAATAACACCTCTTGAAGAAAAGTCAAGCAATTTTATTCACCTGACTCGCTACCACTGCTCCACCACGCAACATCTCACAATATATCAAAAGGTATTCCATGCCGGGGAACGCAACAACGGTTCCCCTGCATTTAATCATATATTTACCCACTATGACTTCCCCGGCTGCAATCAGAGCCGGGGAAGTCTCTTTATTTCATAACGGGGAGCGCAACAACGGCTCCCCGTTATACCTTTTGACTAATCTCATGGATTTAATGGAACTATTATGGAATTTTTAATTGAAATTCATCATTCAAGGTGTATATTACAGGAGGTTCCGGATGGTCCGGTACCGTTAAACAGGAGAAGCAGATTATTGACAGAATAGAGAAGCTGCATTAAAGTTAAAATCGTGGAGGTTTGAAAAATTCACGAACAGAGATGATTTGAGGTAGGAACGAAACGGTGAATTATTTTATGCTCTGCAAAGTAGATGAGGATTTGTGAAATCTCGTCCTATCAAAAATCTCTGCTTATGCTCAAACGCATAGTTTTATATTTCTGGTTGACCTTTTCGATTTCGCCTCCGTTGGCGATGACGCTCTCAAAGAGATCGGCAAAGTCGGGGAAGGCGTTGGTCACCGGAACCGTATTGAGATTTCCCAGCGCGTCATAGACGTCGGTCATTCCGGTCATGACGGCGAAGTTTCGGTTGCACTCGCAGATGTTGAGCTTCTCATCGACCATGACCACCGCCGCCGGAATGAAACGGATGAGCGCATTACTGGTACGCTCAAAGTTCTTGCGCAGATAGGTGTGGCACATGGGCTCCTCGGCTTTCTGGTCGAGGAGTGCCGCCGCAAACTCGCGGCAGGTGCTGTAACCGCAGGCTCCGCAGTTGAGTTCGTCCTCGCGGTTGAACTTGCCGACGCGCGCCAGAGCTGCGGTTATGTCGCGCTCAGAGTGACGCGCCGGAATGACCGGCTCAGCTGATACTTTGAGGTTGATATCTTCTTTGAGCTCTCTTCCGGAGCTGGTGGATTTCACGCTGATGCGATCGGCGGATACGATGACATCAAGACCGGCTGCTCCTTCCGGAATGACCGGACCGTTGATGCAGCCTCCGGGGCAGGCGAGAGCCTCAATGAAAATCTTGCTGTGCGGAAAGTTTCCGCTGTAAGAGTTGAGCATGCGCGAGAGATTCTGCAGTCCCGAGACCGCGAGATATCTGACATTGTCGCCCTCTTCGCGGAGCGTATCGTTCATGCCTCCTTCAACAGCATAGAATCTGCCCTCTTCGGCATAAGCAATATCGGTAGAGTCGTTGTTTTCGTACTCCGGATAGATGCCCTTTTCCTCAAAATAATGCTCGAGAGCCTGGAACGTCACCGCAAGAGAAAGCAGTTCCGGATGGCGGTCTGCTTCGTTTTTCTTGGCGGCACAGGGTCCGAAAAATACCACTTCGCAGTCGTTTCCGAACTGCTTTTTGATCATGCTGCTGTGGGCGAGGACGGGAGAGTAGAGAGGAGCGATGTTCGCTGCGTATTTGGGGTGGTATTTTCTGATGTAATCCACGCAGGCAGGACACGCACTTGATATGATCAGCGGAAGATCAGTATGCTTGAGAAATTCAGCAGTACCGCGGCTGACCACCTGAGCTCCGAGAGCAGTTTCACTCACTGACGCAAATCCGAGTTTGCGCAGCGCGCTGGATAACTGACCTATGGTCACTCCGGGGAAGTAGGCGGAAAAACTCGGAGCGACAGACGCATGAACCGGTTTTTTCTCGCTGAGAAGTTTTTTGAGACGCGCAAGGTCGGAACGGATCTTTTTCGCGTGAGAAGGACAGATCCTGACACACTCTCCGCAGGAGACGCATCCCTCCGGAATGACCGAAGCCTTGCCGTCAACTATGCGGATCGCCTTGCAATGACAATGCCGGACGCATTTGTAGCAGTCCTGGCACTCGTTTTCAATAGTATATACCGGTTCAAGTACGGAGCTGTCCATTTTTATCACTCAGGAAAATAGCTTTTGAGAATATCCAGCATGACGCCTTTTTCGACGTGGCGGTAAACTTTGCCGTCAACGATGACTACGGGGCCGTCCGGACAGTTGTTGGTGCAGAGACCTCCGGACAGTTCGATGTCGATGTCATCGGCAAGTCCGCGTTTGGCAAGAAAATCCTCGGTGACTTTGACGTTTTCGGCATTGCCTCTGGCGAAGCAGCTGCTTCCGATACAGATCACGATTTTTACTTTACCCATAATAACGCTTCTCCATAAAAACTCTCTTTCCGCAGCGCGCAGGGAGGTACGCCGCCTGCGGAAAGAGTGCTGTTCGCAATATTATTATTTGCCGTAGTAAGCCGCGAGATAGATCTCCTTGATTTCGGAGATGAGCGGATAACGCGGGTTTGCTCCGGTGCACTGATCGTCGAACGCCTTGACGCTCAGCTCGTCGAGCTGCTTGAGGAAGGTCTCCTCGCTGATGCCCTTGGCGTCGAACCAGGGTTTCATCGCGGCGGGGATATCCAGACTGCGTTTGAGCTCCTCGATCTTGTCGATGAGGTTGGCGACAGACTCGTCGTCATCCTTGCCGGCGATTCCGATGTAGCGGGCGACGGCGGCATAGTCAGCTTTGGCGTTGGGATAGTGGTACTGCGGGAACGCTGCCTGCTTGGTCATGCAATCGACCGCGTTGAAGCGGATGATGTGGCTGATCAGGAAGGCGTTGGCAAGGCCGTGCGGAACATGATACATTCCGCCGAGCTTGTGCGCCATTGAGTGGCAGAGTCCGAGGAAGGCGTTGGCGAAAGCCATACCAGCCATGGCACTTGCGTTGAACATGTGCTCACGGGCGATCTCGTTCATGTTTCCGTTGTGGTAGCACTCGGGCAGATACTTGAAGATCAGATTGAGAGCCTCGTTGGCGAGCGCGTTGCAGTAGTCGCTCTGCATGCAGGAGACGCGGGCCTCGAGAGCATGGGTGAGGGCGTCGATACCGGAGATGGCGGTGAGTCCCTTGGGCAGCTTCATCACAAGCTCAGTGTCGATGATCGCCATGTTGGGAGTGAGCGCGTAGTCCGCGATCGGGAACTTCTGCTGGGTCTCTTCGTCGGTGATAACGGCGAACGGAGTGACCTCGGAACCGGTTCCGCTGGTGGTGGGAACGGCGACCATCATGGCGCGTTTTCCGAGCGGCGGAAGTTTGACGATACGTTTGCGGATATCCATAAAGCGCATGGCGATATCCTCGAAGCTCACCTCGGGCTGCTCATACATGAGCCACATGATCTTGGCGGCGTCGATGGGGCTGCCTCCACCGACGGCGATGATGACGTCGGCGTCGAAGCTGTTGAGCTGCTCAAGTCCGCGGCGGGCGAGCTGGATGGTCGGGTCGGGAGTGACATCGCTGAAGACGTGGGTCGCGATTCCCATATCGGTCAGGGTCTGGAGCATCGGAGCAAGGACGCCTGAGTTGTAGAGGAACTTGTCGGTGACGATGAAGGCGCGTTTTTTGCCGGCGAGGTCACCGATGGCGGTGCAGAGACAGCCATATTTGAAATACATCTTTTGCGGGATCTGGAACCACAGCATATTCTCTCTCCGTTTGGCTATGGATTTGATGTTGAGCAGGTTTTTCGGACCGACGTTTTCCGCGACATAGTTTCCTCCCCAGGAGCCGCAGCCGAGGGTGAGTGAGGGGTTGAGCGCGAAGTTGTAGAGGTCACCGATACCGCCCTGTGAACTCGGGGTGTTGATCAGCACGCGGCTGGCGAGCATGATGTGTCCGAATTCACGGATACGCTCTTCGTTCTGGGTGTTGGTGTAGAGAACAGCGGTGTGTCCGAGACCGCCGTAGTTGAGCAGGGCTTTGCCGTTCTCGATAGCCTCTTCGTAGGTCGCAGCCTTGTAGAGGGCGAGGGTGGGAGAAAGTTTCTCGCGTGAGAAGGGAACATCGATACCGACTCCGGAAACCTCGGCGATGAGCACTTTGGTCTGCGGAGGAACTTCGATTCCGGCGAGTTTGGCAATGGTGACAGCGGTCTGACCGACGATGGCGGCGTTGAGTTTGCCGTCAACCTGGATGGTGTTGCCGACAGCTTCGGTTTCCTTCTTGTTGAGGATATAGCCTCCGCGTTTGACGAACTCTTTTTTGACCTGCTCGTAGATGGGCTCGAGGACGGTGACGGACTGCTCACTTGCGCAGATCATTCCGTTGTCGAAGGTCTTGGAAAGCAGAACTGAGCTGACAGCCATCTCGATATCGCAGGTGTCGTCGAAGATGACGGGAGTGTTTCCGGGGCCGACGCCGACGGCGGGAGTGCCTGAAGAGTAGGCGGCTTTGACCATTCCGGGGCCTCCGGTTGCGAGGATGAGCGAGACGTCATCGTGGCTCATGAGCATACCTGACATGGCGACGGTCGGCTCATCGATCCAGGCGATGATGTCGGCGGGAGCTCCTGCTTTGACGGCGGCGTCAAGGACGATCTTGGCGGCGAGGCAGGTGCATTTTTTTGCTCTCGGATGGGGACTGAAAACAATACCGTTTCTGGTCTTGAGGGCGATGAGGGATTTGAAAATCGCGGTGGAAGTCGGGTTGGTGGTCGGAACGATTCCGGCGATGACTCCGCGGGGCTCGGCAACTTTGATGATTCCGGAAGCGTCATCGGTTTCGATGATGCCGCAAGTCTTGAGCGGAAGGTACTTGTTGCAGATGTACTCTGAAGCGTAGTGGTTCTTGATGATCTTGTCTTCGACCACACCCATTCCGGTCTCCTCGACTGCCATCTGGGCAAGCGGAATACGCATGTTGTTGGCGGCGAGAGCGGCGGCTCTGAAAATCTTGTCAACCTGCTCCTGGGAGTAGTTGGCGAAGATCTCCTGCGCGGCTTTGACTCTGGAAACAAGACCGTCTATCAACGCCTTTTCGGCTGCGGCTTTCTCTTCCGGAGTGATCTCGGAAACCTGGGCTTTTTTCTTATCCATTCTCTATCTTTCCTTATTGTTTAGGTGATGTATTATTACCATCTAATGATATTTTTTTATCATCATAAACCTAATATATCACCAAAAAGATGTATTTTCAAGCCGTTTTACCATATTTTGTTGATATTTTTTTATCTACCCGCACCAATAAAGAAGCAAACTTATTATATAAAATACGCGCGAGTCTGCCAAGCCACGGTTATTGGCGCGCGAGTCTGCCAAGCCACGCTGGTTCGGCGCGAGAAAGACGGAAGGCTCACGAACGGAGAGGAACGGAGTGAACGGAGTTGAACGGAGATCATGTATGTGGTGAAGTATGTTGCCCGCCATTGTATGTGTCGCATCTCAGCCGTGCATTACTCTGCAAACAACGGCGTGCGACATACCTTGCGCCAAGCTCCACCGCAGACAGATGCGTGCGGCATACTTCTCCGCCCCGGCTATCCGTTCACTCCGTTCAATTCCGTTCAACTCCGTTCTAAAGGCGGGTGGTCTTTCTCACGCGGGCACAGAACG
>SUVY01000096.1 GCA_015061775.1 Lentisphaerota bacterium
ATCACTTCAGCTAACAGTCAAGCAGCAGCTCTTCACCTTTGGCTCCGACGAGTTAAAATACCCATTCTCGCCAAAGGGAGCTGCTGCTATTTGATAACCGGGAATAATATACAGGGAACAGAGCCTTTTGAATAACATAGCATGGATAGGTGAAAAATCAAATTTTTTTAATGAATAATGCAAGAGTTATTTTACATCGCAATAGTATAATATGGATAGAGTTGCATTACAACCAGAAAAACTCGCATTTTTCATTCTCTCATCATACGAGCGGAGCGAGTGCTTCATGGCGGAATGAAATGAAGCTGCTTCATATTGTGAAGCTTCAGCGGAACAATGCTTCATAGCGGAATGAAATGAAGCTGCTTCATATTATGGAGTGCAACGGAATAATGCTTCATCTGTCAATGCGGATTTTATGAAGCACTTTGCGGCTTGCCGCAAAGTATGAAGCGCAGCTCACGCTGCATGAAGCGGCACTGCGTGCCATGAAGCGAAGCCTTGACAGGCTTCATTGACCATTTTTTTGCAAAAAAAATGGTCGGGGCAGAGGGGATCGAACCCTCGACTTTCTGCTCCCAAAGCAGACGCGCTAAGCCACTGCGCTATGCCCCGACGGTGGATCGGAAGATTTCCGACATTTATATAAGATAATGCTGTTTCAGCTGTTTTGCAATACTTCTTTCGGATTTTATCGTAATATTTGCCCGTCAAACCGAAACTTCAACGGAAAAACAAATCCTGCACGATATTCTGCCACGAACGGCCGAATCGGAAATAATTTCCGTTAAAAGTCTCCCTCATGACTTCAGGAAGTCTTTTCCAGAAGCTCCTGGACATTTTACTGCGCCGCAGGCTGTGGAGACGGCGTTTTTCCAGAAGCGATGCCATTTCAGGAGTGATCCTGTTTCCGAGTCTCTCTATAAGCTGCCGGTAAAGTTCGGCGTACCAACCTGCGGTATCGTCTGCGACTGATTTTCTGGCAAGACATATCTTCTCTTTCAATGACGGAGCAAGTCCCGATCTTGTGACCGTATTCGCGTGTCTGCGGAAGAGCGTCAACGGTTCAGGTGTGCAGGGTTTCCAGACTCCGAGAGCAAAAAAGACCAGCCCTATCCAGGTGTCATAGCAATTTTTCAGCTCAGGAAACGGAAGCAGCACATCCTTCAAGTCTGCCGTGAACGCCATATCATGTCCCGCCGGAGGAACGCGTTTGAGAAAATCCTCCGGCCGCGCCGGAAACAGTTTTCCGTAAGCCGGAAATCCTCTGCTCTGCAAATGAGTATATCCGAGGCTGTTGAGCTCCTGGTCAACTATCAGGCTGTCGCAAAAAGTCGCGGAATACTTTCTGTTCAGAGCCTCTGTCATTATTTTTATACGCTCCGGAAACCATACATCATCCTGATCGCAAATAAAGATGATGTCTCCTGAAGCAAGTGATATGGCGCGTTCAAAATTTTTATCCACTCCGGAAGGAGATGGATTGACCGAAAATTTTATGGCGATATCCGGATAAAGTCCGGCAAAGTTTTCGGCGATCGCGCCGGTCAGATCAGATGAGTTATCGTCTGAAATAATTATTTCGTCAGGAGCCGGAGTCTGTTCACAGATACTTTTGAGCTGCTCTGCAAGATAGGCTGAGCCGTTGTAAGAAGCTATTACGACCGAAGTTTTCATAAGTGTCATGTGTTGGGAGCAAGTTCCCGCGCAAGCTCAATAAATTTTTCATGCGTTATTTTATCCGGACGCATTTCCCAGGTCAATCCGGTCGCCTCGAGAGCTTTTTCCACATTCTCTCTTCCGTAACTTGAAGCGAGTATCTTGCCCATTTGTTTGCGTCTCTGCAGAAATACGCTTTTGACTATTCCGGTAGCTCTTTTCAGCAGATTGATATCCTGCTCTCCGTCTTTTTTGAGCTTGAACGACACCAGTGCCGACTCCACCTCGGGCGCAGGATAAAATACTGTCGGAGGTATTATCTTTTCGATCTTCACCTCGTATCTGAACGCACATCTCACGGACAAAGCTCCGTAGGCTTTGCTTCCGGGCTCTGCGGCAAGCCTCTCGCCCATCTCTTTCTGCAGCATGAAAAACATCTCTACGGGAGCATTTTCCAGCTCCAGCATCTTGGCTATGAATATCGTGCTTATTGAGTAGGGAAGGTTCGCTATCGAGCGGAACACTCTGCCTTTGGGAAAAAGTTCCGCATAATCCACATGACAGGCATCAGCCTCGATCAGCGTAAGGTTGGGAACGGTCAATTCGCGTCTCAGATACTCGGCGATACGGTGATCGAACTCCACCGCGGTCACATTTATTCCGCACTCGAGCATTTTGCGGGTCAGGGCTCCGAATCCGGGGCCGACTTCGAGCACGTCTTCTCCCGACACAGGAGCGTTGCGTCGGACTATCCAGTCAAGGAGATTATTGTCGATAAGAAAATTCTGTCCGAGACCGCGCCCCGGACGCATTCCGATCTTTTCCAGCTCTTTGAGCAGCTCTTTTTTATTCATGGCGGTTCTTATCTCAATGTTTGTGGCCGCAACCGCCAGCTCCGCAGCAGCAGCCTCCCGCCGCAGACGGACAGCTTTCAGCAAGCGAGCATCCGGATTTTTTGCTTCCGGCGATGGCTATTTTGTTCAGCTCTTTTTCTATATCCTCTGCTCCGCATTTCGGACAGAATGCCTCGGCATCATAGCGCGGAAGCAGAAGCTCAAAACTCATATCGCAATTTTTGCAGTAATAACGGAATATCGGCATATTTACAATCTCCTACCTTGTCAAGGCGATACTTTAATACCTGTATCGTTTTTTGTCAAGCAAAATCCGGTATGTTTGGCGGATATTTGCCTCTTTTATCCCTGTTTTCCGGAAGATTCAGCCTTTTTTTCATCCATCTTTTCAAAAGCTGCTTTGTCGGCGAGAGACATATTGTTTACGACCATGCCGTTGTCGAGGTAGTTTGCCTCGCGGTGTTCAAGATCGTAGAACATACGGCGCAGGTCGATGACGCCGCCGATTCCGAACCATACGGCGGTGATGGCAGCCATGATTCCCGGAATTACCAGGAACACTACAAGGAAGTACATTGCCCAATACTCGATCGGCCACGGAGATATTGCGTTCCAGATCGCGGTCACTACAAATGTCAAGCCGAAGCGGTAAACGAAGGTGTATCCGACGTAGCCCCACGCGATGAATTTGTCACCGGTAGTATATTCCGGAGTTATACCGACAAGTTTATTATAGAGATTTTTCCAAGTCCACGCACTCTTGATCTCCCGGACTTCGCCCAGGCTGTATTTGCCGCGGTGCAGCATACGCTCAAGGTTGAACGGCTCTTTGCAGGTCGCATAAGATACTGCAATGTAAACCAGAAGGGTGGTTATCTGAGTGAAGAAATAGAGCTCATAGCTGTTGACAGGACACCTGACCGGGTTCATTTCCCAGACGATATAGGGATTGAACGGCTGAGACAGAGCCGACAGGACGTTTCCGACGCTCTCGACCATGCCGTGTTTTTCGAGGAAGGGGTAAACCAGATCGCTCCAGTTGCGCTGACAGAAGATTCCGAAGCCTCCCATGGCGAGACTTGTGAGCAGACTGCTCCAGGCTCCGGCAGTCGTTCCGAAACGGGAGTAGAGACCGAGCACCAGCACCGGTCCGCATCCTCCGCACCACAACGTGCACATCATAGTTCCGAAGAGACTTATGTAGTCGAGCTGCGCCATAAAACTTGAACCTATGAAGAAGAACACTCCGACGAACAGCGACATCATCCTCAGCAGCATCATGTGCTGTTTGGGAGTGAGCGGCTTCTTGAGGAACGGCAGTATTATATCCTGACTGATACAGACAGCCGAACTGAAAATACGCGAATCGTCTGTCGATATCATCAGCATCACCACAAGCACGCAGAACAATCCCATCATTCCTATCGGAAGGATATTGCGCAGGGTCACCGGCAGCATCAGCTGGTAGTAGAGCGTGCGGAACTCTGAATATATGGCGTTTCCGTGCTCTTTGTCCTGAGCGAGCAGAGCTTTGCGTCCGGCATCCAGATATTTGGTATCGGTATTGTTTTTGTCTGCCCTCTTGGCATCGACTCCGACGACGTGGACGACTTTGGGCAGTTTCTTCATTTTCTGTGCGACGGATTCGCGCATTTTCGGGTCTTCGATGACTTCGCGGGCGACCTTTTCGGTCAATTCGACGCGTATATCATGTGCCTTGTCGGCGTGAAAGTGGTGGTTGAGGACTGTCAACAGCGCGAGTGCGACAAGAATATAGAACATACTTCCCAACGAACCGCGCCAGGTGCCGAGAAGTCCCGCCATCTTCTGTTCGTGGGCGGAGCGGGCCGCTGTCGAGGACCCGCCGCCTCCGAACCAGCTCACGCGCTGAAGGAAGCGGGTGATGAACGGAAGTGCAAGCACAGAAAACAAATTGAAATCGCGCAGACGCTCGATATCCGTCGGATTTATCATGCTCTCTCCCGGGATCTTATCCATCAGTACCGGAAGTATCTGCTCTCCCCACGGATACTTATAGAGAATATAAATCACCATCACCACGAGCATCGGGTAGCAGAAAAATCCCTGGATGGTGTCGGTAATGTTGATGGAAATACTTCCGCCGACCCAGATAATGAAAATCGCCAGAGTTAAAACGACCAGCATCAACAGGTGGAAAGTCGAAACCTCGACACCTCCGACAGTAAAATGCTGCGGCAAATCGAGGAAATATATGAAGAAACGCGCCGCCAGAGCAGGCATGATCATATTGGTGAACATCTCAGATGTACACCTCAAAAACGCTGCAAATACACGTAATTTGCGGCTGTAACGCAGCTCGACGAACTCTCCGAGGCTCTGGGCTTTTGTCTCACGCATACGGTAATTGCAGTATCCGAAAAGCGACAAAATAACACTCAACGGCAAAAATAACGCAGTCCAGAATGAAGTGGCAAATCCGTTGCGGTAATGGATCTCAACGTAAGATACCAAACCCATTATCGACAATCCTTCAGCGACGTCTCCCACGGCAATAACATATCTTCCGCAAGTACGGCCGCTTGAAATGAAGTTGGTGACATCCTTCGCATAACGCCGGGTGTACCATGCGATCATCAGGACAAAGCATATCGGAAAGAACAATATGAGCCAATCACACCAAGACATAAAAAATTCCCCTTAAAAACAGTTAAGAAATATTAAGTATTCGCGATAATATAGTGTTTCAAATTCAAGATTGCAATAGCCGGACGGTTTTTTTTTGATTTTTTTCATGTGATATGGTATATTATAACGTTGGAACGTTTTTTTATTAGGCTCTGTTCCCTGTATATTATTCCCGGTTATCAAATAGCAGCAGCTCCCTTTGGCGAGAATGGGTATTTTAACTCGTCGGAGCCAAAGGTGAAGAGCTGCTGCTTGACTGTTAGCTGAAGTGATG
>SUVY01000027.1 GCA_015061775.1 Lentisphaerota bacterium
AAAGGCTGCTCAGGGGCGGCTACTATGCCGCCCGGAGCCGAACGCAGGGAAGAGGCGGATGAAGCCGGGAGCAGAAATTCGCAGAAAAAAGAGCAGAAGTCTCTATTTTCCATCCCCCAAAAAAGCGTCGGACACATGATTTTAGCAAAATCATGTGTCCAGAGGTGCAGGGGACTCTCCCCTGCCGGGAGATTTTTAAGAGGCAAGCAGCCTCTTAAACTCCCTCACCATACGATGCCGAAACAATAAGGTTTTGCAACAGCCCCCGGTGATCGAATCCACGTTATTGAAGGCGCCAGGGGCAATGGTCGCATACGGGGAGCTGGTGGTCTCTTGCGGCTGTTCTGAAAATGGAACTTCTTTCGTTGGTCAGCAGATCTATGAGCGGAGTTGTTTTGACGTTTCCCGCTGAAAATCCGAAATAATCGGTGCAGAATCCAAGCTCTCCGTCATGTCTGATATGGATGCGTTCGAGTTGCTTTTTGCAGCCCTCTGAGTCCATTCCGAACCAGTAAGCGTGCGGAGTGAATTTAACGGATATGGGGTAAGTGGTTTTTTCAAACTCCCTGAGCATAGCGTTGAGTTTTTGACGGTAAGAGGCGTCGTCATCTCTGCACCATCCGGTCAACTCAGGGTAATCGGTTCCGAAATTTTCCAGGCTGAAACGGCGGTATTTTTCGATTTCCGCGGAGCTGAGATACATGAGCTGCTGAAGGACGACCTCATCGCATCCGAGCTCCGCCATTTGCAACGGAAGCCGGGCGGCTTTCTCAACGTTTCTGTCAGAAACGGTACAGAGGAAGATCAGTTTTCCATTGCGTTCTCTCAGCAGTTCAAGGTTTTTCCGGACTTTGTCGAATACTCCCTCTCCGCGTATGGCGTCGTGGTCATCTCTCATTCCGTCGAGCGAGATGAATATGCGGTCAAAACAGCGGCACAGAACGTCCGAGGCTTTCTGGATCTCAGTTCCATTGGTCACTATGTGAAGCGGATGACCGGCTTTGTGCAACTCTTCGGCAAGGAAACGGAAGTCGTCGTACAGCATAGGTTCTCCGCCCCAGAGAGTGATGGTGACTTTCTCTTCCGCCGGAGCGAGTTTTCTCAGCTGAGAGGCATAATCAAGCCATTGAGCGGCAGTTATTTCATTGGCGGCACATCCAGCCATTCCGCGGCTCTGACCGCAGAATGAGCACTTGAGGTTGCAGCGCACGGTAAGCTGAAAGTGCGCTGCTCTGATTTCAGGAGTCATTTTTCTGCTTTTTTCTCAAATACAAGTATGGTGGATTTCCAGCGTTTTACGCGGTAGATCCTTCCGGTGACCGTGACATCTTTGTCGGTGTTGGCTGCGTAGAAATCGTCAGAGATTCCGCAGACAAAAATTCCCTCTTTGGTTTTGCGGTCAACGACGGCATATTCGGTGAAGCTGGTGGTGCTCTGTCCGATTTTGCACAGGGCTCCGGAGATGGTTGTGAGTTCCTTGTCGGCGACAGCTTTTAATGCTCCGAGATCATTCCGGATCTGCTTCATTTTTTCAGGAGACGCTTCTTTGACAGCAACGGCAGGTTTCTCAGCTTTCTTCGCAGCAGGCTTTTTCACTTCAGCAGGTTTTTCCGCTTTCTTTCCCTCAGACTTTTTCACCTCGGCGGATTTTTCAGCCGCAGGCTTCTTTACCCCGGCAGGTTTTTCAGCTTTTTCAGCCGCAGGTTTCTTCACCTCAGCGGGTCTCTTTTCGTCTTTTTTCTCAGGAGCGGGAGCCGCCTCAGCAGGTTTGCTCTCTTTCTTTTCTCCGATCACGGCATCTTTGTCGATAGCGATGTAGTCGCCGTAAGCATAGACGAGCAGCCCGGCGGGAGGTTCGACCTTTATCCAGCCGAATTTATCGACGGAGCCGATGGCTTTGAGTTTGGTTCCGGCAGGATAAACTCCGAAACTCGGGGCTTGGGGATCGTTTGTCGGACGCAGTTTGGTCGCGTTTGAGAGTTTTCCGTTGATGAGATATACGGCTGAGACGTAAACCGGCATCGAAGAGGGAGCTTCGAGTTCGAGCCATCCATCTTTTTTTGCCGTTACTTTGACACGGGTCCCCTTCATGATGATTCCGGCTCTCGGAGACTTGATCGTGGGTTTCATCCGCAAATTGAGCTTGGTTGCGCTCACCTGGGCGTTTCCATACACTTCAGAAGTCTGCACCGGCTCGGCGGCACTGACAGCGAAAACAGCACACATAAAGACAGAAAACAGAGCAATTTTTTTCATGAGATCACCTCTTTCGGACTTGAAAAAGAACTTTCAAGACGCTATTTTTAAATCCGGACAAAACTTTAAACTTATTTGATATAACATAATATAACAGTTGTTTTCCGTGGTACAAATGAAAAACGCAAAAAAAAGCTTTATTCTTCTGTTTTTTCTCCTTGCGGCGGGAGTATTTTCCGGCTGCGCGTCAAAGGAGGAGCCTGCGATCGAACCTGATTTTCCGCTTGCCGGAACCCATTGGGCTCCGTTGAGCGGACCGCAGGGAGCTGTGCTTGAGTTCTCTCCGGACGCCAAGCGCATTGTCGGAACAACCAACGGCAATCGCTTTTTCGCTCCTGTCGAGCGGGCAAGGGGGGAGTTGCTCAATTTCGGAAACATTGCCATTACCCGGGCAATTTCCCGCGATCCCGAGCGCGAAGCGATGTTTATCGACGCCCTCGACCGTACCCGGGCGTGGAAGATCAGCGATAACACTCTGGTTCTTGAGGACGAACGCAAAAAAACGGTTCTCCGTCTCCAGCGTCTTTATCTCAAAAAACGCAAGGCAAAATGACCCGTCTCGAACAGTACATCCGCTATCTTGAAAATGAGCGCAACGCAAGTCCGCATACCGTCGGAGCTTACCGCAGAGATATCCTCGAATTCTGCCGTCTGGTGACTTCCGGAGAGGAGTTCGACGATTGGAGCCAAATCGATGCCGACTGTGCCCGCAGATATCTTATGCTGCTCCATGAGCGTCAGACCTCAAAACGCACGATACAGCGAAAAATATCCTCTCTCAAATCCCTCTGCCGTTATCTTATCCGTCAAGGGCATATCAGAAGCAATCCATTTGCCGAGGTCGGAAGAGTGAAGGCAGATAAACCTCTGCCCAAAGTGATGAGCACAAGGCAGATAGATGAACTTATCAGCGCAGTCGCAGGCTACTGGGAAAATATGAAGGAGTGCGGAGCGAGCCGCAGCGATGACTCTGCAGAGTTTTCCATGCTGCGCGATACCGCAATGATCGAGGTGATATACTCTTCCGGTCTGCGCGTGAGCGAGGTCGTCGGAATCACTTCAGGCGACATAAGTCACGATGTCGTAAAGATCCGCGGCAAAGGGAAAAAAGAGCGGCTCGGAGTTCTGGGCAAACAAGCCCTCGACGCCATCGCCCGCTACCGCCGCTTCTGCCGCAGCTGCGGAATAAGTTTCAGACCGGATCAGCCGCTCTTTCTCAACCGTTTCGGAGAGGGTATCACCGCAAGAAGTTTCCAGCGCAATCTCAAAAATTATCTTATATTTGCCGGACTTCCTCCGGACTTTACTCCGCATAAACTGCGCCACAGCTTTGCGACCCACCTGCTCGATGCCGGAGCCGATCTGCGCAGCGTGCAGGAGCTGCTCGGACACGAAAATCTGAGCACCACCCAGATATACACCCATGTCGGAGTTGAACGGCTCAAAAAAGTTTATCGCGAAGCGCATCCGAGGGCGAAATGAGAGAAGTTCTGCCGATAGATGAGAGCATTCCGCAAATCGTGGAGACCGTTCTTGATAATGCCGTCACCGTTCTGCGCGCCGCTCCGGGAACCGGAAAGACCACGCGGGTAGCTCCTGCACTGCATTCACTCCTTGCCGGAAAGATACTGCTGGTCGAGCCCCGCCGTGTCGCAGCTTCAGGAGCAGCCTCAAGGATAGCTTATGAGCTCGGAGAGAAGTGCGGCAAGACTGCGGGTTTCATCGTGCGCGGAGAAAAGTCATGCTCAAAAGAGAGCTCCATCATAGCCGTCACCACCGGAATATTTCTCAATATGCTTCTGCATGACCCATCCCTCGACGGAGTGTCGGCAGTTATTTTCGATGAGTTCCATGAAAGATCCATGCAGTCCGATCTCGGGTTTACCCTGACGCTTGAGAGTATGCGGATTTTCAGAGACGACCTTAAAATCGTCATCATGTCTGCGACCATCGACGCCAATAAGCTGCTTGAGATGGTTCCTGAGGCAAAAATTGCCGACGTCCCGGGAAAGCTCTACGAGTTGACCACACAGTACAATCCCGATGGAATCGTTCTGCGCGACCTTATTCCCGTCTGTGCCCGCCACACCATGCAGGCAGTGAAAGAGTATCCGGGCGACGCGCTGGTATTCATGCCCGGAGCAGTCGAGATAGACCGTCTTGCCGATGCGCTCAAAGAGTTCGCTTCTGAGCAGGATATCGAGATATGCAAGCTCCACGGAAGAATGAAATTTGAGGAACAATCCGCCGTATTGAACCCCTCCTGCCGTGCGCGCCGCCGTATAGTCATCGCCACCAATATTGCCGAGAGCAGCGTCACCATTCCGCATATACGCATAGTTATAGACAGCGGCTATGAAAAGCGTCTGCTCCATGACCCCTCTACCGGATTTGACCGCCTCGAGACCTGCCGCATATCGCTTGAGTCGGCGGATCAGCGGGCGGGACGCGCGGCGAGAACTGCATCAGGGTATGTGAAACGGCTCTGGAGCATGAGCGATGAACGCAGTTTTGAGCGCCATACTCCGGCGGAAATATCCGGATGCGATCTTGCTCCGCTTGCGCTGGCTCTGGCGGACTGGGGGGCGGCTCCCGATGAGCTTATTTGGATGACCCCTCCGGACTCTGCGCGGCTTGCGGCGGCACAGGAGCTGCTTAAAGAGCTCGGAGCGGCAGATGCTGAGAACCGCATCACGGAACGCGGAAAAGAGATGTCCCGTCTTCCCGTGCACCCGCGCATATCCGCTATGCTTAGGGGGGCAGCCGGAGACCCTTCCATGCTTGCTCTCGGCTGCGAGACGGCAGCGGTGATAGAAGAGCCGGCTCCGCATGAAAATTCGGTGCTGATATCGCAACATATCGAACTCCTGAGGAGGCATCCCGATAAATTCCGCCGCCGCAAAGAGTTGGCAAATCAGCTCAAAAAGTTGACTGGAGCAGTCGATGTTTCTGCTGCTGCTCCTGAGCTTTGTTCCCAGCTTGTAATGCGCGCATTTCCCGACCGGGTCGGAGGATTTTCAGGCAGAATGTACCGGTTTTCCGGAGGAGGTTCCGGAGTTCTTGCTCCTGATTGTGATCTGCAGTCTTCTCCTGTGCTCGCCTGCGCAGCACTTCAGGGAAGCATCAATGCCAGTTGTGTCATAAGGCTTTGCGAATACACTTCACTTGAGGAGATAAGGGAGATTTTTTCCGACCGCATCACCAGCTCCGTGGTCTCGCGCTTCGACCCATCTGACGGCAAAGTGACCTCAGTCCGCGAAGAGCGCCTGGGAGAACTCGTTTTGAATTCGACTCCCTGCGCTTCCGATCCGCAGGAATCGGCAAAAGCCGTAGTCTCCGAAGCCCTGAGGCGCGGAATAGCCATTCCCGACCCGTCGGATAAAAAAGCCGTCCAGTTTCTTGAACGTGTCCTCTACGCCCGCAGGCAGTCGGACGAGGAGTTTCCCCATTGGGAAGAGCCGGAAGTCTGGAAAGATTTTCTGCTTGAAAATGCCGCCTTTGCCGGGAATATCCGCGATTTCAACTCCCTGCGTTCAGCCGATTGGCTCAATGTGATGAAAAATGCGGCAGGATACCAGAATACAGTTCTGCTGGACAGACTTTATCCTGAGTATTTTGTCACTCCGGCGAACTGCCGCCATGCGATAGATTATTCCGGAGACGTTCCGGTGCTGAGGGCGAGGGTGCAGGAGATGTACGGAGTAAAGAGTCATCCGTGTGTAGGCAAGAAAAATATTCCGCTCAAAATAGATCTGCTCTCCCCCGCATTGAGGAGCACGCAAATAACATCCGATCTGCCGGGGTTCTGGAAAAACTCCTGGCACCTTGTCCGCAAAGACATGAAGAGCCGTTACCCCAAACACGACTGGCCTGAAGACCCGGAAAACGCCACTCCGCATACCAAAGTAAGGTTGTAAAACGGTTCAAAAAAAGAGGCTGTCGCAAAACCTCAAAAAGGTGAGCAGCAACGCCTCTTTTTTACAGATAGGACAGATCAAGTTCAATCAGCAAAGTTCTCTTTGAGAGCCCACAAGCCGAGGGCGGGATTGCTGATGTAGAAGATCTCTTCTCCGTTGACGGTATTGTATCCGTCCTTGAGCTGATCGACGGGATATTTTTTCAGCATCTCATCGAGGTCGCCGTACTCAAAACCGACTGATCTGATCTCCTCTTCGGAGACTCCGGGACCGGGACAGTAGGTGATGGTGAAGCGTCCTTCGCTCGAACCGTGGATGAAGTGTGCTGCCGCTCCGAGGCTCTTTTGGAGCTCTTCGTTCTCCGCGACCATCTTGAGGGTGTAATCGGTTCCCTTGTAGCCGTATTTGCGGATGAGGCGGTCGTTTTCTTTGTCCTCTCCGAACTCTTTCAATCCCGGTGCCAGCACGATGAGGTCTCCGTCATCGGCGATTGCCATGCGGGTACGGTAAACCGCTTTGTTTCCGAGCCAGGTGCTCTTGAACTCTTCGGGATCGAGATAGACAACGACCTTTTTGAGCGGCTTATCCAGAAGCTGGAGATTGGTCTCGACAGAGAGTTTTGCCGCGAGCTTGAAAGCGTCCTCATTGTCTCCGGAGTAAAATCCGCGCAGAGCCATTTTTCCGGTCTCTTCGTTCTTGGAAAGCACCGTGAGCATATAGACGATCGGGCGGTCAGCGAGGAAGGTATTGACTCCGTAGTTGAAGAGACTGCGGACGGGGCTTACCGCGTGCCCCATGATCTTTTCAAGGTTGGAGACCGCTCCGAGGAAGTGGCTCTTATTGATCATATCCGAGCCGCCGACTCCGACCATGATGTTTTTGGTGTAGTTCGCCATGCCGACGACTTCGTGCGGAACCACCTGACCGATGGAAAGAATAAGGTCATAATCCTCAAAGAGGATCTTGTTGACCTGAACATTGACTTCGTAATCTACTTTGCCTCCGGAAAGCTCAGAGATGAATTTGCTGTCGGCTTTTCCCAGAGTCACCACATCGTTTCTCCAGTCGTGCACGAGAAACGCGCTCTTGGGAATATCTTTGCCGAACATCAGTTCAAGTTCAGCGTCTCCCATCGGGCTGTGAGTTCCCAGCGCGGGCATGATGTCGATGTGACACTTGTCGTGATACTCTTTCCAGATGATATTGGTAATAAGACCCGCCTGAGAGTTGAGACGGGTGTGGTCAGGAGGCAGAAGCAACAGTTTTTTGATCTCTTTGCCGGTAGCTTTGATGGTATCGAGAACGAGAGTTTTGAGTTCTTCTTCTCTGATGTCGAAGTTTGCGGCTCCCTTTTGGATATATACAGCCATGATATTTTCCTTTCAATGTGCAACGGGAGAAAGGTCAAAAAATTGCCTTTCCCCCGTGATTAAGTTTCAGAAAAGCCTCAGCTTACGCGGTGTAGGTTTCTGCAACGGTTTTGCCGCTGTGCTCGGTCCACTCGGTGTGGAAGAATTTTCCGCGCTCGGCATCGACACGCTCGTAAGTGTGAGCTCCGAAGTAGTCACGCTGAGCCTGAAGCAGATTGGCGGGCAGGTTTCCTGAGCGGTATCCGTCGAAGTAGGCGAGTGCGCTGCTGAATGCCGGGACGGGAACTCCGCAGAGGACAGCCTGGGCGACGACCTCGCGCCACGCGCTCTGGCAGTCGTCGATAGCCTGACGGAAGAAGTCATCCATGAGCAGATTGGCGAGCTCGGGATCTTTGTCGAACGCGGCTTTGATCTTCTCGAGGAAGGTCGCACGGATGATGCAGCCGCCTCTCCAGAGCAGTGCGATCTCGCCGTACTGCAGATCCCAGTTGTACTCTTTTGCGGCGAGCTTCATAAGCTGGAAGCCCTGGGCATAGGAGCAGATCTTGGAGGCATAGAGTGCTTTGCGGACAGACTCGATGAACGCCTTTTTGTCTCCGGAAAACTCTTTGGTGATTCCTTTGATGACTTTGGAAGCGGCGACGCGCTCCTCTTTCACCGCAGAGAGACAGCGTGAGAAGACCGCCTCAGCCACGGTCGGAGCGGGAGCTCCGAGGTCGAGCGCGCTCTGGCTGGTCCATTTTCCGGTGCCCTTCTGACCTGCGGTATCGAGGATGATATCAACGACCGGTTTTCCGGTCTCGGGATCGGTCTTGGTGAAGATCGCGCTGGTGATCTCGATAAGATAGCTTGAAAGCTCTCCGGCGTTCCACTCTTCAAATACTTCGTGCAGTTCAGCCGCGGAGAGACCGAGGATGTTTTTCAGCAGCCAGTAGGCTTCGCAGATCATCTGCATATCGCCGTATTCGATTCCGTTGTGGACCATTTTGACATAGTGTCCTGCACCGTCGCTGCCGACCCACTCGCAGCAGGGAAGTCCGCCTGCGACTTTGGCTGAGATAGCCTGGAAGATCGGTTTGACAGCCGGCCATGCCTCGGGGCTTCCGCCGGGCATCAGGCTGGGACCGAGCAGAGCACCCTCTTCACCGCCGGAAACACCGGTTCCGATGAAGTTGAAGCCCTTCTCCGCCAGGTATTTTGTGCGGCGGATGGTATCGGGGAAATAGCTGTTTCCGCCGTCGATGAGGATATCTCCTTTGTCGAGGTGGGGAATGAGCTGCTCGATAAGGTCATCGACAGCCTTTCCTGCCTTGACCATCATCATGATGCGGCGGGGAGACTTCAAATTGGCGCACAGCTCTTCGAGGCTGTGGCATCCGATGAATTTCTTGCCGGCACCGCGTCCGGAAATAAAGTTGTCAACTTTTTCAACGGTGCGGTTGTAAACGGCGGCGCAAAAACCGTTGCGCTCCATGTTGAGGACGAGGTTTTCACCCATGACCGCAAGACCGATAAGACCGATATCTGCTTTCATTTTATTTTCTCCAAATCAGAGTTGTATTTGCTGCGTTAAAAACGGAGAATTAAACTCCGCTGAATGCGGCGAAACCGCCGTCGATGGGAAGAACGACACCGTTGATGAATCCTGCGGCCTCTTCGTCGAGCAGGAAGAGCAGTGCTCCGTTGAGGTCTTCGGGCTCACCGAATTTGCCCATAGGGGTGTGGCTCAGGATGGTGTTTCCGCGCGGAGTGAGGCTGCCGTCGGGGTTGGTCAGGAGAGCGCGGTTCTGGTTGGTGAGGAAGAATCCGGGAGCGATGGCATTGACCCGGATATTGACCTTAGAGAAGTGAACAGCGAGCCACTGGGTGAAGTTGCTGATAGCGGCTTTTGCTCCGGAGTATGCCGGGATCTTGGTCAGCGGGCAGAAGGCGTTCATGCTGGAAATGTTGATGATGTTTCCGCCTTTTCCCTCAGCCATCTTGCGGGCGAAGACCTGGGTCGGAAGCAGAGTTCCGAGGAAGTTCAAGTTGAATACAAAACCGATTCCGGCGGGATCGAGGTCGAAGAAGGTGGTCACGCCTTCGATCTTGGCGGCGAGATCCTCTTTGGTGAGATACTCTTTGCTGGTGGTTCCTTTGGGATTGTTTCCGCCGGCACCGTTGATGAGGATATCGCAGACACCGAGTTTTTCGGTGACAGTCTTTTCAGCAGCCTGGAGACTCTCAAGTTCAAGGACATTTGCTCCGATGCCGATAGCGGTTCCGCCTGCGGCGTTGATTTCATCTGCGACAGCCTGGGCTGCTTCCTGACGGAGATCGAGGATTGCGACTTTTGCTCCGCTCTTGGCGAGGGCTTTTGCCATGACTCCGCAGAGGATGCCGCCGCCGCCGGTGACGACAGCCACTTTTCCGGTAAGATCGACTTTCATAATTCCGTTTCCTTTCTGTTATGGTATAGAATGATCGTTTTAAAGAATAACTTATCGGTATAAATATAATTGCAACTTTGAGCCAATGCAAGCGGTAAATCAAATATTTTGCTGAATTACCTGCGAGGAGCCTCCGCGGGGAGATTTTTTTTGCATGGACGGTTGCAAAAGCAGATACTTTGTGTTATATTAGTCCCGATTATAAATAAGTTGAATAAAACATTACAAAATCAAGTGAGAGGATAATATGAGTTCAGAATACGATTTTTCAGCCATTGAGAAGAAATGGCAGCAGTATTGGGAGGAAAACAAGACCTTCAAAGCGGTCGATTTTGCTCCCAAACCGAAGTTTTACTGTCTTGACATGTTTCCGTATCCGTCCGGAGCGGGACTGCACGTCGGACACCCTGAGGGCTACACCGCGACCGATATCATCTGCCGCTACAAGCGTATGCGCGGTTTCAACGTTCTGCACCCCATGGGATGGGATGCGTTCGGACTTCCTGCCGAGCAGTACGCGGTAGATACCGGAACCCACCCCTCGATCACCACCAAAAAGAACGTGGATAAATTCCGCAGCCAGATCAAGGCACTCGGATTCAGCTATGACTGGGACCGTGAGATCAACACTACGAGTGTCGATTACTACAAGTGGACTCAGTGGATATTCATGCAGCTCCACAAGAAGGGACTTGCCTACCTCGATGAAGTTCCGGTGAACTGGTGCCCCGCTCTCGGAACCGTTCTCGCCAATGAAGAGGTCATCGACGGCCGCAGCGAGCGCGGAAATCACCCCGTGGAACGCCGTCCGATGAAACAGTGGATGCTCAAGATCACCGAGTATGCCGAGCGTCTGCTCAACGACCTCGACGGCCTCGACTGGTCTGAGGGAATCAAAGAGATGCAGCGCAACTGGATCGGCAAGTCCACCGGAGCTGAAGTCATCTTCACCACCGAGGGCGGAGTCGATATCACCGTTTACACCACCCGCCCCGATACCCTTTTCGGAGCAACTTACATGGTGCTTTCTCCGGAGCACGCTCTGGTCGATACCATCACAACTGACGCACAGAAAGCCGAAGTCGAGGCCTACAAGAAGGCGGCGAGCCTCAAGAGTGAGCTCGCCCGTACCGATATGTCCAACGAAAAGACCGGAGCCTTTACCGGAGCTTATGCCGTCAATCCGGTCAACGGAGACAAAATTCCGATCTGGATCGCGGATTATGTGCTTTCCAGCTATGGTACCGGAGCTATCATGGCAGTTCCGGCGCACGATACCCGCGACTATGATTTTGCGGTCAAGTTCGGACTTCCCGTCAAGTGCATCATCTCTCCCGATCCCGCCGAGGCAAAGGCGGCAGGAGCTGATATCGAAGCCGTGCTCGCCGGAAAAGCCTGCTGGACCGGAGAAGGTAAACTCATCAATTCCGCCAACAGCGACGGTCTCGACCTCAACGGTTTGAGCGTCAAGGATTCCAAACCCGCCGCGACCCGTTATCTTGAGGGCAAGGGCAGGGGCAAGGAGTCAGTCAAATACAAACTGCGCGACTGGCTGTTCAGCCGCCAGCGTTACTGGGGAGAGCCCTTCCCGGTGATCCACTATGAGAACGGAGATATCGAGCTGGTCGATGAGAGCGAGCTTCCGGTCGAGCTTCCGGAAATGCCCGATTTCAAACCCACGGGAACCGGAGAGCCGCCGCTCGCCAAAGCCGAACAGTTCGTCAAGTACGTCGATCCCAAGACCGGCCGCAAAGGCAGACGCGAGACCAACACCATGCCCCAGTGGGCTGGAAGCTGCTGGTACTATCTGCGCTACATCGACCCCCACAACGTCGCTGCCAGCTGGGATAAGGCTCTGGAAAAATACTGGATGCCCGTCGATCTCTATGTCGGAGGTGCCGAACACGCGGTGCTCCACCTGCTCTATGCCCGTTTCTGGCACAAGGTGCTGTTCGATCTGGGATACGTCTCAACTCCCGAACCCTTCCAGAAGCTGATAAATCAGGGAATGATCCTCGGAATCTCCTACAAGGACAGCCGCGGAGTCCTCGTTCCCACCGATCAGGTCGAATTCACCTCAAACGGCCCCGTCCGCAAGAGCGACGGAGAGAAACTTGTCGAGTTCCCCGCCAAGATGTCCAAGAGTCTGCGCAACGTCATCAATCCGGACGATGTCATCGCCCAGTACGGTGCCGACAGTATGCGTCTCTACGAGATGTTCATGGGACCGCTTCAGGCGACCAAACCATGGAGCACCGCAGGTGTCGAGGGAGTGTTCCGCTTCCTCAAGCGTGCATGGCGCGTTTTTGATACCATTCCGGTTTCAGAAGAGGCTGCCTCAAAGGAGCTCGAGCGTCTGGTGCATCAGACGGTCAAGAAGGTCACCACCGATCTCGACAACTTCGACTTCAATACAGCGATCAGCGCGCTGATGGTGCTGCTCAATGAGCTTGCCAAACAGAGTTCGCTTCCCCGCAGCGCGGCAGAGCGGTTCGTCCTTATGCTCTCAGTGTTCGCTCCGCATATCGGAGAAGAGCTCTGGGAGAAACTCGGACACTCCGATACCTGCGCCTACGTCGAGTGGCCCACCTGGGATGAGAGCGTCCTCAAAGTCGATGAGGCTGAGATACTCGTTCAGGTTCTGGGAAAACCCAAAGCGCGCATCATGATGCCCACCGGCTGCTCCGCCGCCGATGCGGAAAAGATCGCGCTCGAAAATGCCGATGTCCAGAACGCCATTGCCGGCAAGAGCGTGGTCAAAGTCATCGTCGTTCCCGGAAGACTTGTCAACATCGTTGTCAAATAATTTCAGTAAAAGGAATTGCTGCTGTGAAAAAGATATTTTTACTTGCCGTTTTTGCGGCGCTCTTCCTCTCAGCAGGATGCGCGTCGCGCCAGCTCAACATCGGAGTTTACCGCAATGTTGACTCATCGCGCGAAGATATCGCTATGGTATTTGAAGACCATATCATCATGCAGGTCAAGAGCCCGGATAACTCCGAAGGCTCTCTCGCCTACTGGACATGGGGAGGCAAATACTCCATCGCCGACGACGGAACCATCATCCTCGATATGGACAAGGAGACCCGCCGCCGCTGGAACTTTGCCTTCAACATCGTCAGCCGTCAGGACGGTATCGTAGTTAATGAGCTCGCCACCGACAACGGAGTGGTTCTGCGCTACGAACTGCCCAAACGCCGCAGCCAGGGCGGAAATCCGGTTCCGGTCGGTTCCGGCGGCGTCAATCCGCGTTATCAATTTCCGTCTGAAGACCTTTAAGCAATCAACTGTCAGGAGCATTGACATCTATGAAAAAGAACAGCGGTCGTTTTATTCCCGTAGTACTCGTTATACTGGCCGGCATCGCGTTTATCTATGCGATGAATCATTGGTTTGAGACTTCAAGCACGCTGCGAGCCCTCTTTTCCGGAGGTGACAGCGGAGCTGTGCTCGGTGAGGTGGGAGAGAACTCCGAAGCGAGTCTCGCCATGCGCGGAAGAGTCGCCGCCAAGGTGTCAATGATGATCTTTGCCGTCATCACCGTACTGCAGTTTGTCGCCTTCGCCGTCGGAGCAGTCGTCGTCGGAGGCATCAGAAAGCATGAAGCAAAAGCCGAACAGAAGCTCCAGATGCTCGACAATGCCGAGATCTTTTTTGATGTTCCGCTGTACGTCGGACTTTTCGGAACGGTTTCCGCGTTCCTCGTAATGACCTTTTCTCCGCAGAGCAGCCGTCTCATCGCGTACAGCTCCACTCTGATCGGAATCATCTTCAGTCTGGTGCTGCGCCTTATCATGCAGTATCCGCTGCGCCGCCGGCTCATCAATGAAGCTGCGGAGGAAAAGAAGTGAATAAAGCCATCCTGATCGTCATCTGCGACTTTCTGGTCTCAGCGATGCTCTCGATGATGACCGGAATGGTCGCCGCTCACTCCGGAGGTACCGGCGTCGGACTCGACGAAAAGACCACTCAGATGCTGCTCGCCGAGCTCGCCAACAAACACCGCGAGATCGAGGAGCTCCGCAAAAAGCTCAGTCTCGCTGCCGACAACGCCGAAAACGCCGCCGAGCTGCGCCGTCTGGCAAAACTGCTTGCCGAGAACCGTCTCCAGCAGGAGACACTCAAAAAACAGCTCAATGCCAAGCCGGAAAATACCGGAGAACTTACTCCTGCCGAGCTCAAAAAGATGCTCGACGAAGAGAAGCTCAAACGCTATACGGTGGAGGTCGAACTCAAAAGCCGTTCAGAGGCTCATAAGGATGCCAAGGCAGATCTTGCCGCATCGCGCAAGGAGGCTTCCGAGCTGAGAAAAGATCTCTCTGAGACCTCAAAAAATATGCGCGAGATATCCCGCGACTATGCCGATGCCAAAAGTAAACTCGCCGGAACTGAGCAGGCTCTCGAAGCTGAAAAACGTATCGCCAAAAAAGCCGAATATGACCTTCAGCGGGCGACCGAAGCCCTTACCGATATGACCCGGCGTTTCAATGACGCCAATCAGCAGGCGCAGCGGGCGCAGAACGACCTTGCCTATATGGGCGGAAAGATCCAGTCCGTCGAGCGCGATGCCGCTGATTTGCGCGGTCAGAATGCCAAGATATCCCGCCAGCTTGCCCAGCTTCAACTCAATTACCGCGATGCCCAGCGCCGCAATGATGAGCTGAGCCGCACGGTAAAGACTGCGGTGCGCGATTTGACCAACACCAAAGTCACCCTCGAAAAGACCCGCAAGGAGGCTCAGAAAAACCGCGAGAGCGCAGTGCGTTCCGAGGCGAAGCTCGAGGCTGCGCGCCAGCAGCTTGATGACGCAAGAAAACTGCTCAAGACCGATGTGCTGGAACTCTACTCCAAGTCCGCCGTCGCGCTCAAGATCACCCTTGAAGCCAAAAATGTCTTTACCGGCATGAAGGCAGGAGGCACTTACTATCTGCCGGTCGTCGATTTCAACGGAACTCTGCGCATCGCCGGAAGTTTTGCAACTCTCTGCGGAGATGGTGAAAAACCGGTCATCTTCAACCGCGTGACCAATGTCGGATACCTTGCCGTACCCGCTGCCGACCCTGCAGGAAAAGGCAAAGTGCTCTCCGGAGTGATCGACGTGCTCAAGTCCGAGCCCCGCGCCTCTTCGATCAGGTGCGGAAAAATTCAGGGAATAACTCCCCTCAAATTCCTCGACCGCGCGAAACTGCGCAAACGCGGATTCCAGCAGCTTGTCCTCTTCAAAAACAGCGGAGGCAAACGCGATGTGGTCGATCTTGAAAACCGCTGCTCGCTCGATCTGGCCGAAGGCGGAGACTACCTCTTTATCCGCAATGACAGCCGCAGTGTGCGCGCCGCGCAGGGCGATATCGTCCTGACCCGCGAGGGAGAATTCGTCGGAATCGTGGTCGGGGTTGACCGCATGGGAGAGCGCGCAAGACTCTATGTTTTCCCGGCGGAAAAATCCTGGAGCGATACGGTCGAAGTTCCTTTCGAGAAACGCAACGGCTCATACGAAGATTTTACTGCGCGGGTCAAGCAGGTCAAGGATATGATATTCAAGGCCGAAAAGAGATAAAGCATGACTGACAGCAGGTTCAATTTTCCTGGAGATGCGACAGTCCCGGCGGGAAGTGCCGCCGGTGACAGCCAGCTCACCGAAGCGGAGCTGCGCGAACTGCTCGGAGACATTTCCGGAGAAAACTTCTCCGAATACCTCGACCGCAAACTGCTCGGTCTCGGAGGTATGGGAGCGGTGTATGCCGGAACCGAGCCCGGATTGAACCGTACAGTCGCAGTCAAGGTGCTGCGTCCCCAGTACCGTTACAGCGCAGAGCGCATCGAGGCGTTTATCCGCGAAGCGCGCCTGACTGCAAAGATCGACCATCCCAATATAATTCCGGTGCACCGTTTCGGAGTGTTTGACGATGCCGGAGTTTATTTCACCATGCGCCGTATTGCAGGGCACACCCTCAATACCATAATATCCCATATACGCGACGATCACGAAGATTACCGCAGACGCTATTCTCTGCGCCGCCTGATCGGAATTTTCCTCTCAGCGTGCAACGCCGTCGCTTTCGCTCACAGCCGCGGAGTCATGCACGGAGATCTCAAACCCGGCAATATCATGGTCGGCAAATACGCCGAAGTGCTCGTTATGGACTGGGGACTTGCCTACGATACCTCCGGAGAGGGAGATGAAGCTTTGCGAAAAGCCCTCGTTCCGGAAAAAAAAGCAAAAGATGCCGGCGATATCGGAGGAACTCCGGCGTTCATGGCTCCCGAGCACGTCACCGGAGAGTTTTCAGTTCCCGACCGCAAGAGCGAAGTCTATGCGCTCGGAGCCATTCTCTACTCCATCCTCACCTTGCAGAAGAGCCCCTTCGAGACCAGCTCCCGCCGGAATCTTGCCCGGCGCATCGTTTCCGGAAAACCCGTATTGCCCCGCCGTGCCGCTCCGAAGTTCTGGGATACTCCGCGCGAACTTGAGGCTATCTGTCTCAAAGCTATGGCGGTCAAACGCGAAGAGCGGTACAATGATGTCGAAGAGCTTATCCAGGATATAATGAACTATCTTGACGGTTATCCGGTCAAGGCATACAGTCCGCTGCTCATCTACCGTCTTCAGAAACGCATACTCCGCAAGCCTCTGATACCGGCACTGGTGTTCGTGCTTCTGCTGGTGAGCGCCTTTTTCTATGAGTGGAACATGATAGAGCTGCGGAGAGACCGTCAGATACGCTATGAGCTTGCTGTCAGTTCAGCAAATCAGGGAGTGAACCTCAGCCGCATTTTGCGCCGTTACTGCCGGACTTTGCGCAGCGAGCATATAGATACCGAGCGCCGGCGTTCGCTTGAGCAGCGTATTGCGGGAGTGATAATCCGCACGGCAAACGTCTATGATTCCGCGCTGGGAAATCTTGAGGAGCTTCCTCTTTCTGAAGTGATGGTCGATGTCAAACTGATCATCTATGACCTCATCATGACCGGAAACGCCCTCAATACCCACAGCCTTGCCTGTGAAGCGTCCACGAACTTCAGATATTCCGGAAGCATACTCACCGCAGATTTTCTTTCCACTCTGGGCAGACACAAAGCACTCACCGACCTTATGGTCAAAAACAACCCCTATATGAGCAGTATGTACGGCAAGCTTTCAGGCAGCAATGCAAGACTGCGTCTTCCGGAAAGTTTTGCTGCTTCCGGCTGGAAGCTCGATGTGCTCGACAGCAATTTCAAAGCGATTCCGGCTCCGTTTGTTGACGGCAGCGAGATATGTCTTGATGCGGGGAGATATATCCTCAGATTCAGCCATTTGAAATTTGGAGTTTTCCACACACCGCTGCAGCTCAATACCGGAAACATTTACGTTTGCGACTTGAGGTTTCCGGAAAAGCCCATTCCGGAAAATATGGCATATATTCCGGGGGCGGAAGATGAAAACTTTGTGCGCGGATTTTTCATCCGCCGCAAGGAGGTCACGATAGCTGAGTACATCGAGTTCTGGAAGAGCCTTCCTGAAAACGAGCGCAAGTCGCGGCAGGTGCGTTTTTTCTCGCACGAAAAAGACCGTTTTCTGCCGCTCTGGGATAATGGCGGCAGCGTGACAGCTCCCTATCGTCCGGACTCTCCGGTATTCGGAGTCTCTCTCGAACAGGCAGAGGAGTACTGCCAATGGCTTTCCGCAAAACTCCATAAAACAGTGCGTCTGCCTGAGACCGGAGAGTGGGAGCGGGCGGCATACAGTTTCGGCAGCAAAAATATTTCGGCATACGCCGTCGGAGACCTCAACCGCAGCATACGTGAGCTGCGGGCTTCCAAGTCATCGGGGCTCTACGGACGCAATACCGGATTCAGATACGTTATGGATATGGAACAGAAATGATCGATTTTCAGAATATTTCAAAACTTTACACAGGAGCATACATCCTCAAAGATGTTTCGTTCCGCATAAATTCGGGCGAGCGAGTCGGTATCGTCGGTCCGAACGGAGCAGGAAAAAGTACCATCTTCAATATCATTACAGGCGCAGTTGCTCCGGATGGCGGCAGCGTGGTCATTCCCAAAGATCACCGCGTCGGCATCATGGCGCAGAATATCAGAAACAGCGACCTCGACCGCAAACTGGTGGAGTTTACTTCAGACGCCATACCCGAACTCAAAGAGTTCATGCGCGAACTTCACGATATCGAGAGCCGCATGGAGAGTGCCGGAGCTGAAGAGCGCACCTCCCTTCTGCGCCGCCACGGAGAGCTGCAGACCAAAGTCGAGCACCTCGGAGCCTACCGCCTCGATCAGGAGGCTAAAGAGGCATTGACCAATCTCGGATTTGCTCCAGAGTCTTTCGATAAGCCGCTCTCACAGTTTTCCGGAGGCTGGCAGATGCGCGCTGCTCTTGCGCGGGTATTGATATCCAATCCGGATATCCTGCTGCTCGACGAACCGTCAAACTATCTTGACGTTCCTGCCGTCGAGTGGCTCTGCCGTTTCCTCGGAGGCTTTGCCGGAACGCTTGTACTCATCTCCCACGACCGTTTCCTTCTGCGCAAACTCGCCTCCGTCACCCTCGAGGTGAACAACGGAGAAGTCACCCGCTACGCCGGAAACTACGACTACTACCGCCGCGAACGCGAGAATCGTCTCAAAATGCTCGAAGCCGCCTACCGCAACACTGAGCGCAAGAAGGAGCAAATGGAGCGGGTCATCGACCGTTTCCGCGCCAAGAGCACCAAGGCGGCGCAGGCAAAGAGTATGCAAAAGAAGCTCGACCGCATCGAGGATGTGACGCTTCCGGATGCGCTCAATTACTCAGGAGCCATCCGTTTTCCTGCGCCTCCTGACTGCGGAGTAGAGGCTTGCAGGTTTGAAGATGTCGCATTCGGATACTCTCCGGACAAGACCCTCTGGAGCGGAGTCTCTTTTGAGATCGCCGCCAAAGAGAAGGTCGCCTTCATCGGTTACAACGGTATGGGAAAAACCACTTTGCTCAAGCTCATGGTGGGCAAACTTGCTCCGACTTCCGGACAGGTGGTGCTCGGACACCACATCGTTGTCGGATATCAGGCCCAGGAGTTCGGCGACGTGCTGGCTCCGGAAATGAGCGTATATGACGCCGTAAAGAGTGCGCTTCCAGCCGGAGCATCCACCGCCAATCTGATGAACGTGCTGGGCTCTTTCGGATTTTCCGGAGATGACCGCGACAAGCCGTGCAAAGTTCTTTCCGGAGGTGAAAAGATACGTTTGCAGTTTGCCCGTATCTTCGTCAATCCTCCGAACCTTCTTGTTCTCGATGAGCCGACCACCCACCTCGACGTGGCGGCGCGCGAGCTGCTCCAGCAGGCGTTGTGCAGTTTCCATGGAACGGTTTGCATCGTAAGTCACGATATCGAGTTTGTCCGCAACGTGGCGCAGACCATCATCTGCATCGAGCCGCACAGGATCAAAAAATACTTCGGCAACTACGACTACTATCTGGAAAAATCCCGCGAACTTCAGACCGATACCGTTACTCCCGGACGGGTGAGTGCCGGAAATCAATCCGACAACTCCATGAGTGCCAAAGACCGCCGCCGTGCCCGGGCTCAGGCGCGCAGCGCAGTATCAGGAAAGCTGCGCGAAGCCAAACAGCTTCTGGAAAAACTTGAAAAGACCCTCGACACTCTTGCCGATCAGAGAAAAGTCCTGCTCGCCAAGATGTCCAGCGGCATGAAAGTGGATTTTGAAGCTCTCAACAAGGAGCTTGCCGTTGTGGAAAAAAATATCTCCGAAGCGGAGACATCATGGGAAGAGTGTGCCGTCGAACTTGAGGCACTTAAAATAGAAAATGACCGTATAAACAGTGAGGTTGGAAGATGAAAAAAAATATTTTTGTTCTGCTTATGCTTATATTTTCAGCAGCTGTGTTTGCTGAAGACGGAGTGAAAATTCCGGAAAAATCCAAGTTCAAACTCGTGCTGCTCATCGGGCAATCCAATATGGCAGGACGCGGCTTTGTGGAAGCATCCGACAAAGTTCCCCATCCGCGGGTAGTCATGCTCGACAAAGGCGGCAAATGGGTTCCTGCGGTCGATCCTGTGCACTACGACAAACGCGCTGCCGGTGTCGGTCTTGGAAGAACGTTTGCCAATCTTCTTGCTGCTGATGATCCGGACTGTGTCGTCGGACTGATCCCCGCCGCCTGCGGAGGCTCAAGTCTCACTCACTGGAAAAAAGGAGTCTATTTCAAGCCGACCAAAAGCCATCCCTACGATGACGCAGTAAAACGCGCCAAACTTGCCATGCAGCAGGGAACTCTTACTGCGATACTCTTCCATCAGGGAGAAGCGGACGGCAAACGGGCAAAAATCTACAAGACCATGCTGACAGATTTGATCAATGGTTTGCGTTCTGAGCTTGACGCCAAAGATGTTCCTTTCATCATCGGTCAGCTCTCGACCGTCAAACCCATGAGTAAAGCCAAGAGGTCCATCGATGCCAGCCACCGCGCCTGCGCCGCAGAGCTGCAGCCGGCAGGATTTGTTCCGAGCAGCGGTCTTACTTTAAATCCGGATAATGTGCACTTTGACCGCAAGAGCCTCATCGAATTCGGAAAACGCTACTACAAGGTCTATAAAGAGATCGTATCCAAAGGAGCAGTCAAATGAAGATATCTGTTTTCGGCGACGGAGCGTGGGGAACTGCCCTTGCCATGAATCTGATTTCAAACGGACACAAGGTGACGGTCTGGGGAGCTTTTCCGGATTACCTTGAGGAGATGAAAGCAAGAAGAGAGAACTTCCGTTTTCTTCCCGGAGTGACGCTTCCGGAGGAGCTTGAGTTTGAGAGCGACGCTGAAAAAGCCGTCCGCACCTGTGATATAATACTGCTTGCCACTCCGACCCAGTTTCTGCGCGGAGTGCTCAAAAAAATGAACGGTTCAGTTGCTCCGGGCAGGCTGGTGATAAATGTCGCCAAGGGCATCGAAAAGGATACCTTCTTATTGATAAGCCAGATCGTCAAGGAGGAGCTCGGATTTGTCACCTTCGTCGATCTCTCAGGTCCCAGCCACGCCGAAGAGGTCGCCCGCAAAGTTCCGACCGCGGTGGTGGCGGCTTCAAATTGCCTCGAGGCTGCGGAAACGGTGCAGCAGATTTTTATGAATGAGAACTTCAGAGTCTATACTTCGACCGACGTCATCAGCGTCGAACTCGGAGGAGCATTGAAAAACGTTATGGCGATCGCCGCCGGTATCATCGACGGCATGGAGCTCGGAGACAATCCCAAAGCCGCCTTCATGACCCGCGCCATCTATGAGATGGGCAAGCTCGGAGAGCTTCTCGGAGGCAGTCAAGCCACCTTCTCCGGCTTGAGCGGCATCGGTGACCTCATCGTCACTTGCACCAGCGGACACAGCCGCAACCGTCACGTCGGCGAAGAGCTGGGCAGAGGCAAAAAGCTCAAAGAGGTCCTCGACAGTATGGGAATGGTGGTCGCCGAAGGAGTTCCGACTGCGCTCGGAGCTTATACGCTTGCCAGAAGAGTCAATGCCACGACTCCGCTCATCGACAGCATATATGAGATACTCTACCATGATTTGTCAGCCAAAACAGCTCTGCGTGAGCTTATGACCCGTTCAGCAAAAGCAGAGAATTGACCATGACCCAGTCTGAAATAGCAAAAAAACTCAATCTTACGCAGGCGGCAGTGTCGATGGCATTGAACCGCCATCCGGCGATATCCGAGGCAACCCGCAACCGGGTGCTCGAGCTTGCCGGCAAATGCGGCTACCGCCCGAATATCGCTGGTCAGATGCTGCGGCGTAAGCGCACCAACATCATAGGAGTCATCCTGCCGATGTTGACCAACAGTTACTTTGCCGAGCTTTTTCTGCTGCTTCAGGATCATCTCGAAAAGGCGGGATTCGTTCTGCACCTCTCTCAGGTTCGCAGCACAGAGGAGTTCATGAGTGCGCTGGACAGTTTGCGCAGGATAAATATCGGGGGATTGATAACGCTTGCAGAGAACACAGATATACTTATGGAGCTCAAAGAGTCCGGACTTCCGATGGCACTCTATGGAGCGGGCCACGATCTTCCGGGGATATGTCAGGTCTCTCCCGACCATTATGCGGCAGGATTTGAGATGACCGAGTACCTGATATCCCGCAACTGCCGCCGCATACTTTTTGCCGGCAGACGCTTCGAGCAGGAGGCGCGCTGTGCCGGATTTCTCGCCGCCTGTTCCAAACATGGTATCACTCCGGAAGGAATCATCTCGCTTGACCCATGCGAACCGGCAACTCCCGAAGCCGGATGGAGTATCATGAACAAGTTTCTCGACTCAGGAAACACGTGCGATGCCGTCTTTGCCCACAACGACGAACTTGCGCTCGGAGTCATCCGGGCGGCAAGGGAGCACGGTATCCGTGTTCCGGAAGATATGCTCGTAAGCGGTTTTGATAACATCACACTCTCAGAGTATCTCTCTCCGCCGCTCACCACGGTCGAGCAGCCCAAGGAGCAGATCGCCAAAGCACTTGCAGAGGAGCTCATCAAAAGTATTGCAGATAATTCATACGCTGGCAAAGTGAACATAGCCTGTCGTATCGTAAAAAGAGTATCGGCTTAAAAAGGAGAATAAACTATGGCAATAAGTGACAAATTCAACTGGGTGCAACTCTCTCCGCAGGAGGAGGGATTTGAGTACTATTTCGGTTATTACGACCGTTGCGCGTGGGATATGCAGGATGAACTGCATCTTGCTCTGCGCGTCAAAAGGATGCTGCGTATCCCCGAGCGCGGAGAGACTGCCGACATTGGTACACTCGACCGCAAGGGCAACTTTACCAAGCTGGTGACCACCCGTGCATGGTGCCACCAGCAGGGGGCCATGCAGCTCTTTCTTCCGAAAGCTCCGGGCAGCTTTGTTTACAACGACTTTGATGTGGAGCAGAACAAGATGGTTGCCCGCATCTATACCATCGGCAAGGGCATCACAGGAGGATACAGCCGTCCGCTTTACACCATATCTCCGGACGGAAGATACGGAGCATCCCTTGATTTTTCCCGTATTCCCCGCCGCGGATACAGTTATGCCGATGCAGTCCTGAGCACCGACCGCTTTCCGCAGGATCTCGATGCCGACGGTCTCTGGCTGGTCGATCTTGCCACCGGAGAGGATAAACTCATCGTCACCTACCGCACTATGCTCGAGCGTCACCCCTACGCATTCAGCTGCAAGGGACAGCATATCTGGATGAATCATATCATCTTCAACGCCACGAGCGACCGTGTGCTGTGGCTCTTCCGCCAATGCGAAAACACCAACGGTGATGTGGGCTGCTGGTGGAAGACTTTTATGTACACCAGCGATCTTACCGGAAAAGATGCCGCCTGCATCCTTCCTGAGCCCTACTGGACCGGAATGATCTCCCACCAGATCTGGGGCCGCACCCGCAACGAGATACTGGTCGATGCCAAGTGGAACAGCAAGACCCACAGCGCGGTGGTGCTTGAGGACAATGTCAATCCGTTTATTTCCAAGGAGATATCTCCGAGCCACGGCGGAATGTCCCACATGGTGTTTTCTCCGGACGGCAAGACCATCGCAGCCGACGGTTATCCCATTGACGGCCACCAGGTGCTGTGCCTGATCGATGTCGCCACAGGAAAAGTTACCGAGATAGGTAAATTCCGTCACCAGCTCCCAGCCGGAACCACCGTCGATGTCCGTTGTGATATCCACCCGCGCTGGAGCCATGACGGCAAGACGCTGACCGTTGACTCGATCGACTCCGGAAAGCGTGCGATATATATGCTTGATGTAACAGAACTTGTGAAATAAAAGGAGCACTATTTATGAAACGCAGTCTTATCAACCGTGTCATCCGCGAAGCTGAAGAGCTGATGGCTGAGCACTCATTTCTTCTGCCTCCGTTCGGAAAATATACCCTCGAAGACTGGCAGAAGTGCGACAGAGCCGCCTGTCAGGAAATTTTTGATCTTGGACTCGGCTGGGACGTCACCGGTTTCGGAAAAGAGGATTTCTTCCGCATCGGATTGCTGCTTTTCACTTTGAGAAACGGCAAGGCGGGCAGCTCAGTTTACTCCAAGCCCTATGCTGAAAAAATCATGGTCGTCCGCGAAGAGCAGGTGACTCTCTGCCACTTCCATTGGAACAAGCAGGAGGATATCATCAACCGCGGAGGCGGAAATCTGGTCATCGAACTCACCGCCTCCGACCCGGCAAACAATGCCCTCAAGGGCGGAAAATTCGAGATCACCGTCGATGGACAGAAGCGGATCATGGATTCCGGTGAGCGTCTCATCCTCACTCCGGGCGAGAGCGTGACACTTCTTCCCTGCCACGCCCACAGCTTCTGGGCTGAAAAGGGTTCGGGAACTGTCCTTGCCGGAGAGGTCTCCATGGTCAACGACGACTCGACCGACAACTGCTTTGTCCTCGAAAAAGAGGCTCTGCGCTACGACCCCGTCGAAGAGGATGAAAAACCGTACAGACTGCTCTGTGCTGAGTATGCCAAGTGGCTTTGAGAAATAACCCCAGAACAAAAGAGATGATCAATATGGAACGTAAAGGAATCATTGGTGCCGGCAACTGGATCGTTGATAATATCAAGTATATCGAACGCTGGACGGGCGAAGGCAATCTCTGCACCATTCTCGGACAGGAAATGGCAACGGGAGGCGGTCCCACCAACGTCCTCTTCGATATTGCCGCGATGAACTGCTCTATTCCCCTCTATGCCGCAGGACGCATCGGAAGCGACGCGCTGGGAGCTTTTCTGCTCGATGAGATCAGGAAGCGCGGCATTGACACCTCGAATATCATCATGACCGATACTCCGACGAGCTATACCGATGTCATGTCCGGCAACGGAAAACGCAGTTTCTTCTGTTTCCGCGGCTCGAACTCCGAGTTCGATTGCGCCGATGTGGAAAAAATCGATTTCCCCGCCAAGTGGTTCTACCTCGGATATCTGCTGCTGCTCGATAAGCTCGACTCAGACGATCCGGAATACGGAACCCGCGGCGCGCGTCTTCTCGATATGATGCAGAAAAAGGGATACAAGACTATCGTTGACTTCGTATCTGAAGCTCCGGAAAAATTCCGCAAGGTAGTCATGGCGGCACTTCCGTACATCGATGCGCTGGTCATCAACGAAGTTGAAGCCGGAAACACCTTCGGACTTGAAACCTGCAATCCTGACGGTACTGCCAACATCGAAGAGATCAGAAAAGCGGCAAATCTTTTCCTCGACAATGGAGTTAAAGAGTACGTCATCATCCACTACCGCGACGGAGCATTCGGAATCGACTCCAAGCGCAACGAGTGCGTCACAAAGAGCTTTGACGTCGATAAGATCGTCGGAACCAACGGCGCCGGAGACGCCTTCTGCGCCGGAGTGCTCTACGCTCTGCATGAGGAAAAAAGCCTCGAAGATATGCTTCGCTACGGCGGAGCTTCTGCAATCTTCAATCTCCGCAGTGCATCCGCTTCCGGCGGAGCTGCAAGTCTGGGTGAGATAAACGCTTTTCTGGCAGAAAATTGAGTCTGACGTAAGGTGAAGCAGATACGCAAGGAGCGGGCACAGGATTTTTTTTGTAAAAAAGTGCTCTGCCCCCCTTGCGGCAATACTTTTTTTGCTGTATAATACATAAAGACACTTGCAGAATTCAGTTTTTTGAAAAGGAAAAGTAAAATGAAAAAAGCTTCACTCCCGGGAGTGAGTGTAAAGTCATCCTTTACACTTATCGAACTTCTCGTTGTCATTGCCATTATTGCCATCCTCGCGGCGATCCTGATGCCCGCGCTGAGTTCTTCACGCACCCGCGCTCAGGTGTCGGTCTGTCAGAACAATATGAAGGAGTTGGGTATGGCAGTCCACAGATATGCCGATGATTTCGGCGGAGTGGTCATTCCGCGCCGCTGTTACAGCGGCGACTATTGGCCGGCGAACCTTGCCACCAACAAATACATCAGCTGGAAATCTCTTCTCTGCCCCGCCTCCAAAGAATCCATCATCGGACCGGGAAGCACCGTTCCCAACGAGAACTACCGTATCGCCTGGAGAACCGGAGCCTTCGTCAACAAGCAGAAAAACTACTGGTCATGCACTCAGGCGTGCGGATATGCGATCAACCGCAGTTACATCTATGACTTCAACGACAAACCGGGAAAAGAGACTCTTACGACCTTTGCTATCGTGAGACAGCCCGCCCGCTGGCTGATTTTCGGCGAGTCAAGCACCCAGAATAAATCCTCATATCCCCACTACATGATGCGTTCAAGCTACAACACCAGCGATGAAGCTGCGTTCATCTATCCGTGGCATGGCGGAAATATGTGCAATCTGCTCTTCGGTGACGGTCACGTCAAGATGATCAATGCCGGAGCCGACGGCTGGGCAGGAACCGAACTCATCTATGCGGACGGCGGTCCGGTCGGCAACCACGACTGGGCAAGCGCCAAGCTCGGTGTCTGGTACTGGAAACATTGATTTAAATACATCTGTTTATACATGACCGCGCCTGTTTAAGACGCGGTTTTATTTTGGAATACATAATGTCTGATTTGAAAAAGTACGGCAGGATAAATCTCCATCCGGGGGACTCTTACCGCGATGAAAAACGCTACTGGCAGGGGTGTCCCACTATCGCCCGCAGCAAAGGAGGGATACTCTATGCCGGATGGTACACCGGCGGAACCCGTGAGCCCTCTCCATTCAACTGCAATATCATGGTCAAGAGCACCGATAACGGAATAAGCTGGAGCGATGTTTTTTTAGCCATAGAGAGCGTTCCCGGGGATAAAATAAGAGCGATCGACATTCAGCTTTGGATCGACCCGGACTGGAAACTCTGGGCGTTCTGGACGGTGAGAGATGATAACTTCCGCAACGATGACCCGCAGCATCTTTCGGTGTGGGCGATGGTGTGCGATGATCCCGATGCCGCTGAACTTGTCTGGAGTGAGCCGCGCTTTATCTCCTCCGGTTTTCTCCGCTGTCAGCCGACGGTGCTCTCGGACGGCAGGATACTGCTCTTTTCCTACGATTGGACAAATGAATACTACTGTTACTCCGAGTCCTGCGACGGAGGCGTATCCTGGCAGCGCAGGCAGGGAGGCAGAAAAATCGCCACCTCCTTCGACGAAGGCATGGCGGTCGAAAAGCTTGACGGCTCCATCTGGCTGCTGGCAAGAAGCGACAAGGGTGCGATAGCCGAGTCATACTCTTTCGATGGAGGAAAAACCTGGAGCGACGGAAAGCTCACCGGTTTGACCGCTCCCTCTTCGCGTCACTTTATCAAACGCCTGAAATCCGGAAATCTGCTGCTGGTGCGCAACAACTCTCTGCCTCCTCACCGTACCAATATGACCGCATATCTGAGCGACGATGACGGTAAAAGCTGGAAGTGGAGTCTGCTTATCGATGCTGATATCCACGTCTCCTATCCCGATGCCGCCTTTGACGGCGACGGAGTCATCTATCTGCTCCATGACCATTGCCGTTTCCACGGAAAGACCATATATATATCGCGCCTTACTGAAGAGGATATCAAAGCCGGTAAATGCGTCGATCCCGACTCTTATGTCAAACATATCGTCAGTAAGCCTCCTTACGATCCGGTCGATCAGGAGGAGTATGATAAGCTCGCCGCACTCGATGCCCAATGGAGAGCCGAAAACAGTAAGTTCAACTCAAAAGAGGTATAAGATATGAAAAAATTTTTGACCGCATTACTCGTTGCAGCATCATGTATGCTTTTTGCCGCTCCCAAAGCCGACTGGCTGGGGATAGCCCCTGCCAAGGGAGGAACTTATGAATTCACCTCCGTTGCTCCCGGCAGCTTCAAAGCCAAACTCACCAAAAATGAAAATAAAGCAAACTCATCGATCATCGCCTGCCGCACCTTCGATAAGGTGGAAAAGACGGCAAATTATGCCATCACCTTCAAGGCGCGCATCACCGGAGACAAGCCGGTTTACCTCTCTCCGCTTCTGAGCTGGAAAAAGGATGGAAAGGTCGTTGCCCGCCACGGAGCAAGAAAAATCACCGTGAAATCCAAAGAGTTCGTCACCTTCTCATGCCCCTTCAAGGATTTCGGGATCACTGCCGGCACCACCCATTTATGGCAGTTCAAGCTCGGATTGAGTCTGCGCAATGCCGTTTCCGGAGAGAGTTCCGGAATCGAGGTCAAAGATCTTGCCATTGAAAAGGTGAAAGTGACCACCTATTTCCTCATCGCTCCGGGCAAAGGAGCATCATACGACTTCAAAGATATCTCTGAAAAAGAGTTCAGCCTCAAAATCACCCGCAACAGCGTGAACGCCCATCCGGGAGCGATCGTGTGCAGCAACATCGACAAGGCTATCCACGCACAGCACAAACTGCAGTTCTCCTGCCGCGTCGCCAAAGGCAAAGCTCCGGTGCGGGTCAAACCGATCATCAGCTATATGAACGACAAGAAGAGCGTCATGTGCTGGGGCCCTGAGATAATCCTCAAAGGAGATACCTGGAAAGACAATCTGCTCTCTCTCGACTCCACCTTCAAACTTGCTGATGCCGTCTATCAGTTCCGCCAGCTTAAAATCGGTGTCGATATCAAAGGAGCCAAGCCGGGAACTGAGGTCGTCGTCGAATTCAAAAACGTTGCAATCGTTTCCGCAGACGCCGCAGGATTGAGCACCGGACTCAATGAGGTGGTCGTCCATCCGGTGAAAAAAAAAGCAGTAACTCCGGCATCTGACGCCCTCAAAGTATTCACCCATTTCGATAACGACGACCTCAATACCGTCTATGACGGACGCGGCAGGATGCGTCATTTGAAAGACAACCAGCCGTATCCCGGATTCCGCTATGTGCTTTTTGAGACCGTGCAGAAAGATGTGAAAGCGGTAAAGACTCCTGAGGAGGCGGATGTCATCGTCTATTCAGCGGCGAGACCCGACAAAAAGATGGCTTCCCGCATAGCCAAGGCGGTGAAATCAGGAAAACATCTTATCGCAGCTTCAGCGGTGGCGGACAAAGAGGTGGCTGAGCTGCTTCCGGTCAAAATCACCAAGCTTCCGGAAGAGGATTTTCCTGAGCGCAAACAGCTTGTTCCAGCCAAAGACGGCGGAAAACTCTTTGCCGGACTCAGCAAAGCAAGATTCGGAGTCTATACCAAACTTGCTCCCGCAAACGGTGCCAGAGTTCTTTGCAGCTACTCCGACGGCTCTCCCGCCATGGTCGAGGGCAAAGCCGGAAAAGGCAGAGTATTTTACAACTCCGTGGCGTTCGGAAGTGATTTGATTTCAGGATACGCTGCGCGCGATGCGTTTCTTCTGCGTACCGTTGAATATATCTCAGGCAAAAAAATTCCGCTTGCAGTAAAGAAGTCCTCCGTTCCTGACAAAGACGGCTACTACGCCGGAGCAGGACAAAACAACTTCGGCCGCTTCGGAATCATTCTCGGAGACGGTTTGCTCACCGAGGAGATCAACAACTTCCTCGCTGTCATCAACAACTCCCAGGAGTACCGCTTCACCAACAGCAGCACCCGCAAGATCAAGCTCGGAAACTGGAACTTCAAAGTTCTCAAAAAAGGTGCCCAAAGCCGCAAAGTCATGTGGGCGTACCGCTATCCTGAGCTCTCAAAGGTCGAATATACCTCTGACTGCGTCATTCCTGCTGATTGGAAGGGTTCTGCCCTTCAGTTCGCGGTCCAGAACGGAATAGACGATGTGGCAGCAGTCTATTTCAACGGCAGAGAGATCGGAAGAGTCACCAAAGATATGTCCGAGTACTGGATGCGTCCGCACCGTTATAATATTCCTGCCGACATCATCAAATTCGGAAAACCCAACCGGATAAAAATCGTCGCCGAGAACATCCGCGGAGAGGGCGGATTCGGCAGTTGTCCCGAGCTCGTGCAGCTCAATCCAGAGAGCAGCAGACCGTGGAAATTCGTTCCCGACCGCGTGAACTGGCTGGGCAAGGGCGGAGTTGTCACAGAAGAGAACGGCAGCAAAAGAAGATTCGATACTTCGCTCGCTTTCCCCGGAATCCGCTGGGATATCTATACCGACAGCGTAGATCTTGAGCTCACCAATGTCGCAGAGTACTGCGCCTATCCGACTTCCGGAGGAATAAAAGTTGAGCAGATGAAAAATATCCAGACGGTTCCCGTCAACTGGAGCGCACCCTGGCTGCTGCTCTTCAAAGAGAACGCCGACCACCCGCTGCTGCTGGTGTTTTCCAGAAAGCAGGACAAAATCGAGATATCGCAGGTCGGCGGAGCGGTCTCAGGACTCAACTTTTCGCGCAAGGGCGGAGTTGGAATGGTAACTCCTGTCTGGCTTTACGGAAGGGCTCCCGTCGATACCGCAATCTGGAAAAAATCCTTGCCGTCCGAGACCGTTGCGCGCATAGATTTCTGGATGAAGCGCGCCTTCAAATATCCCGCCGCGGCGGAAGAGTCTTTCAAGATTTCCGGAAACCGTGTCAATATCAGAACCCGTTTCAGCTACATCGAGACCGCCAATGACTGGGGAGTGAGATCCGACGATTACGCGCCCGTCTCTCCTCTGGCATACTTTGCCAAGGGCAGGCTGTTCGAGTCCGGTGAGGTCGCCGATTGGAAGCTTGTCACCAGCTATGGAAACTACGCCGCACGCGACAGATCCAATACCGTCAACTGGAGTCTTCCGCTTCCCGATATGGAGTACCGTACTATTCCCGGTACCGATGTGTGCGGCGATCTTAAAATCGAAGGAAATAAAGTCTTCCGCAATGGACTGCGCTGGTCTTGCGGAGGCAGAGTTCCGGCATCGCGCTGGACGCTGGATTATCCCGTCAACAAAGATTTCCCCGAGTGTTTCAATATCGGTATGCACGGCTGGCTGATGGGAATAAACCAGTCGTTCATCGCTCCGTATGATCTTGATGATGCTTCAACTGCCGGACTGCGCCAGCGCACGCGCAAACGCTTCTTTGAGGCGGTCGAGTTCGCCCAGTACAAGGCAGTTCAGCGTTGGAGAGAGGAGCCCATGAGCGGTATCCGTTACTGCGTTCTCTTCCCCAACCGTCACGCTCATGCGACAAAATACGCTCCCGGAACCGGAACGAGCATCAACTACGCCGATTGCAACGAGACCGTCTATATGGTGCTCTCTCTTGCCCGTATGCTCGCCGACCGTCACGGACAGAAGGATTTTGTCCTCGCTAATCAGAGCTATCTCAAAGATGCGGTCAGCCTGCTGATGGTGAGTGACGACTGGGGCTATATGGCGTGCCATTGCCGCGAATCCGGACTCTCAGCTACGATCGATATGCTCAACTGTGAGTACGCTGCGATGATGTCGCTTGCCCGCATCGCGGAGATCATCGGAGATGACTCCCTCAAAGCACAGGCACTCTACCGCGCCGCCCGCCGTATGGTTCCGACCTACACCCGGCTGATCTTCAAGGATTATGCAGTCAAAAACAAGCTGGTTGCATACGCCGACAGCATCGCGTTCGGAGTCGGATTTACCGAGCACGGATTCTCTTACCGCACCAAAGGAAAGAAACCGGTGGAGCTCGATTTGTTCGATACCTCGCAGGGAGTTCCCGAGGAGCTGGCAGACTTCTATGAGAAACACGCTCCGGCTGAGATCGGAGTGTACTTCAATGACTTTGTTACTCCGACGCTGTATGGCAAAGATGGACGTTTCCAGCTGGGAACTTATATGCTGGGAATCGCCGGAAAAATGCCGACGCTCTCCTCTTCCGACGCAGAGAAACTGGCGCGTGCCGCAGTGTTTGAGCTCGATAAAAAGTTCAAAAAACTCCATTGGGATTGGCCCGGAATGTGTTTCCAACCCTACCTCTCACAGGTGTTGTTCCGTATGGCAGGCAAGGTGAAACTCTACAACTCCGAGGATGTTGACATTACCAGAATGGTATATGATCCGGCAAAGAGAGAGCTGACGATAGAAGTTGCTCCCGGAGAAAAACCGCAGCTCAAACTTGAGACTTCACTCATCCCCAAAGATAAAAGCCTGAAGAGAAACGGAAACATCATAACCGTCCCTGTAACAGGCAAAGGCAAACGCACCATCAAAATCGCTTTCGAGAAGTAATATCTCGTTAATGTTTCAAATGTTGTGAGGCAATCTGAACGGCGGCGGCGCCCCGCGGTCAATCTCGCGCCTTGCATCTGCGCCGCGGCGGTCGTGTACAAAAGTACACTCCCTTGCTGTGCTCAATGCAAAACGCGACCTTGCCCCGCGGATGCATCCCCCGATGCTGACAAGCGTTTTGCGTATTTTGACAAAACATATCTTATGTGTTATATTTAAGCGTATAACAAAATATTGTTTATCATCTGTTTCAAAAAGTTTTCACAAAAATTGGGACAATACCAATATCTCAGCCGCACGAAATAAGTATTCAAAGAACACTTAGCGTGCGGCATTGTCAGACGAATCGCCCGTCCAACGTAAGATTCATTGACATTCATAATTTTTGCCAATTCACGGATATTGGTAATCTTTCCATTGTCAATCATTTCCTGCCAATAGAATCCACGGGCAATGACTTATTCGCATGTGTTTTGAATAAAATCTCTTGTTTTTCTCTGTTTCTATAAAGAAAATTTACTGTGCTTTGATCTTGCCGTCTTCCATAACATAGATGCGGTCAAAAACATCTATCGCACGGTGGTCGTGCGTTACCACCAATACTCCTGTATTGTGTTCGTGGGCGACTTGCTTCAATAGCTCCATAACCTTCCGTCCCATTGCACTATCCAGCGCGGCGGTAGGTTCATCGGCAAGGAGCAGTTCGGGAGTGTTTGCCAATGCTCTGGCTATTGCAACCCGCTGTTGCTGACCTCCGGAAAGTTCTTTGGGCATAAAGTTTTTGCGTTCACTCAAATCAAACTTTGCCAAAAGTTCTTCCGCTTTCTTTTTTGCCGCTTTGCCGGAAACATCGT
>SUVY01000097.1 GCA_015061775.1 Lentisphaerota bacterium
ATACACATCGCATTAAGTCGCCCTGAACCGATAGAAAAATCGGTGCAGGGCAGGTGCATCCGTCTTCGTTTCACTACGCCGTGACAAGGGGAGGAAGCCAGCCCAACGAGGCTGGCTAAGTATCCCGCAGCCCGTCGTACGGGCCGCATCGCACGGATGTGAGTGCCTGAGCAGCCAGAAAAGGCTGCTCAGGGGCGGCTGCTATGCCGCCCGGAGCCGAACGCAGGGAAGAGGCGGACAAAGCCGTGAGCAGAACGCGGCACCACTAAGAATAGCAGGCTCAATACAAAATCCCCCCAAAAAAGGAATCGGCTATTGATTTTGGAAACAAAATCAATAGCCAGAGGTGCAGGGGACTCTCCCCTGCCGGGAGATTTTTAAGAGGCAAGCAGCCTCTTAAACTCCCTTACCATACGATGCTGAAACAATAAGGTTTTGCAACAGCCCCTTGGAAATTCCAATAAGGAATACTTGCGTGTCACTCAGCTTTTTTAAGAGAGATGACGACTTTCTTCATTGCGCCTTCTCCCTCGCTCTCGGTGGTGACTTCGGGGTCATCCTGAAGAGTTACGTGGATGATGCGGCGGTCGTGAGCGTTCATTTCCGGAAGTTTCACCGGCTCGCCCCAGCGTTTGACCTCTTTGGCGGCATCCTTTGCCTGCTGCTCGAGCTGCTCGGCGGTCGCGCGGGAACCTGAACCGTTGCGCGGAGCGCGGCGGCGGTCGCTGCGGGAGGCGTTTTCCTCTCCGCTGGCATCATCGTCGCGGCGTTTTTTGCGCTCACCGTATCCATCGATGCTCAGCATGATGTGGGGAAACTCTTCGTCCTTCTTAAAAAGGATGCGGTTGGCAAGGAGCTGGAGACTCTCGAGGATCTGACCCTTTCTTCCGATGATGCGTCCGGCGTCATCGCTGGTGATTTTGACCTGGAGTTTTCCGTTTTTCTCTTCGATCCTCAGATCGCCTTTGAGTCCGAGATAGTCGAACATGGTAAGCAAAGTGCGATTGAGATCTTCCTTCTGCTGATTGATTTTTGAGTTGGTTTCTTCAGACATTTTAAATAAATTCCTCTATTTTGAATGAGCTTCACTTTGCGGTTGCAGCGGCCTTCTTCCCTGCGCGCTGCTGAAGCATCAACTGAACAATACTGAAAAGGTTGCTGACCGTCCAGTACAGGGTGAGACCGGAGGGCAGATCGTACAGGAAAATCAACATGATTCCCGGCATCATCATCATCATCTTTTTCTGCATGGGGTCTCCGGACATCGGAGTCATGCGCTGCTGGATAGCCATGAGCAGAGTCATTGCCAGCACCAGCGGATTGATGGGCAGATCAAAGAAGTAAAGCGGAATTTTTGCAACAGTATCAGCTGCGGCAAGGTCTTTGCACCACCAGAACGCTACCTGACGCAGCTCAACAGCTCCGTCGAGAGTCGCATAAAGGGCGAAGAATACCGGAATCTGCAGCAGGATAGGCAGACATCCTCCGAAGGGATTGACTCCCTCCTGGCGGTAGAGCTCCATCATCTTGGTGTTGAGCAGCTGGGGATTGTCCTTGTACTTCTCTCTCAGAGCGGTAAGCTGAGGCTGTACCTGCTGCATCTTTTTCATGGATGCGTTTGCTTTGGCAGTCACAGGATAGAAGAGCAGTCTGACCACGATGGTGAGACAGATGATGCTCCAGCCGTAAGAGTGCAGTACATCGTTGAATTTGACCAATATCCAGAGCAGGAGGCGCGCAAGATAATCCATCGGCCCCCAGGAAAGGTGCATGACCTTGCCGGTGGTGGGATTGAACGCATCGAGCTGTGAAATGATTTTGGGACCATTGTAGCTCTTGAAGTTGAAGCCTTTGATTTCTCCGGGAGCAAGTTCAAATCCGGGAAGTTGAGCTCCGGCGGCGATTGCCGGGAGAGAGTCTTCTCCGACATTGATGTAACTTCTTGCCTGCCAGAGAGTGAATGGCTCAGCCGCATCGAGGATGGAACAGAAGTATTTGTTGCTCACTCCAGCCCAATCGACCATGGGGGAGCGGAAAAATTTTGAGTCTTTTGCGTCTGCTTTGATATCATCAAAGTCGCCGTGAGCGGTATAGAAGTCAAGGCGGTGAGTCGGGATACGCACTTTGTCTCCGGAGACCTGTGCCCATGAAGAGAGGTCTCCTCCGGAAATCACGGCGTCCGCGATCTTGACATGAGTATTCGACGCATTGCGGAATTTGACGCTGTAATCAGCGGCATATCCGTTGAGTTCCCAGTTCTGCTCGACGAACAATCCCTGCGGAAACGCGGTCGAGGTCAGTTTTCTGATGAGTTTGTAGCTCTTGTTGTCGGCTGATTTCTGGGAGAGCACAACTTCGACGGTCTGCCACGTTCCCTGTTTGGGGAACACTGCAAAAGCTCCCTGAGCAGCGCGGAGACGACTGTCGAGAATGACGTTGCCGTCGCGTTTGCTGTTCTGGTATTTCTTGAGAGCTATCTTTTTGACGTCTCCGGCGACGGGGTCGATGAAGAACGTGAGATTATCGTTTCCGATTTCGACATCCGGCATAGCTGCGACGGGTTTTGAAGCTTTGACTGAATCAGCTTTCACCTCTTTTTTTGCAACACTTCCGGATTTTGTCTGTGAAGGAGCGGCGACAGCATCATTTTTGGGGGCAACAGTTTGCTGGCTTGGTGCAGCCGGAACATCACTGGTCCATCCCATCGCGCGGCACAAAGGATCCCATCCGACAAGGATAGCGGCGCAGATCGCGATGCCGAGGAGTATGTCTTTATCAAATTTCATCTTTTATTTATCCAAATCTTGTTTGTTCCGCCTCATGGGCGTCAAGTAAAATTCATCCGGTACGGGATCATATCCACCTTTACAGAAAGGCTGGCATCTGGCGAGCCGCCAGATCATAAGTAAAGATCCTTTGCAAAAACCATGTTTTTGCAAGGCTTCGACTGCATAGTGGGAGCAGGTGGGTTGGAACCTGCAGCACTCAGGAAGCAGCGGAGCAACGGTTTTTTGATATATCCTGATAAAGAAAGTCAGGATTTTAACTGCGGAATATCCGCATCCTCGCGCAAAACTCCGTGCTGCGCGAGCAATCCGGCAAGTTCCTGCATGGTTCTCTGGGCGGAGTACTTCAGAATTCTCCGGCGCGGAATCAGGACGATCCGGCAAGGTTTGATGTATGGTTTGAGCAGTCTGAAGCTCTCCCACAGCAATCGTCTTGCTCTGTTTCTCTTGACAGCAAGCAGATCGAATTTTCTTCCGCATACGACTCCGCATTGTAATTGCTCAAACGGGGCGACCGCAGCGACCACTGCTGGTCCGGCCTGCCTGACGCCCCGTTGACGAACATCGTCGAATTGCGCTTTGAGTCTGAGTTTGTCTTTCTTGCACAAAGTAAAATGCAAAACAAAAATCTCCTGCGCAACAAATGTTTCTTTTGCGCTTACGCGGTGAGTCTTGCGCGACCCTTCTGGCGGCGGCGTTTCAGGACGAGACGTCCGGCGCGGGTAGCCATGCGGGCGAAGAAACCGATGCGACGTTTGCGGCGTCTGTTTGAGGGCTGGAAAGTTCTTTTCATTTTCTGTACCTTCTTTTTATGTTTTTAGCGTTATTTTGCTTTGTTTTTCTTATACATCCGGACACAACTACTCCGGCGATTAGATAAAATAACTCCATAATGCCGATTTTTCAAGCGCGATAAGCCTGTTTTTTTAGAATAACTTGCCAAAAAAGGAGTTTTTGATCCATTTCAGTCTGCTTTTGACGACATTTTTGAAAGAGTTGGCGTCGAGACAGGCTTGGGCATCAGATATGATTTCGCTCCGCAATTCGGCTGGGTAAATGACCGTTGCATTGCCTCCTGAGAGAAGGACAAAGTTGCGTATGCGGTAGTCCTCTATGTCGTAGAGTGTGAGTGTCATTTCAATGCCGTTCATTTCGAACTCTCCCGGAGGCAGGTACTCCAAGGCATACTGAACCGCAGTGTTTTTCAGATGCAGCTTGACTTCGCTGTGCCTGGGGAGGGCAAAAAGCTGGATATCGTGCGGATCGTCAGCATTGTCCAGTTTCAAATCTCGCTCAAATATTCTGTTTGTCGGATATATTTCGGATATTCTGTGCAAAGCGAGCGTTCTTATAACAGGTTCTGTGTTGCGTGATACCAAGCGGCATTTGATGTACCAGACTCCGTCGCGCATTTTGAGGATGTGCGGCTCCGCGAAGAGATCCATGACGGCGCCGTCTTCGGCCCGGTGGTAGTGTATCTGGGAAGTGCGGCGCTCCGTCCAGGCGCGGAACACCTCGGCAAATATCATCGGGTCAATTCCTGCTCTTCCGCCGGAAGCTGCAAGTTCTATAAGTATATCGAAGTTGTTGAAATCCATGTTTCCCTCGCGGTATTTGTTTTACGGAGCAATAAATTACTGCAACAATGAGCCGTATTCAAGTCTGTGATTGTAAAAATCTGAAATTTTTCATCCAGCACCAGCTGTATGTAATATTAATATATAGTATAAAGAAAATTGCAGATATGTCGGAATTTCTTTGAAAAAATCCTTTTGCTTGTGTGTGTGGCTTTTTGTTTGTAGAAAATAGATGTTTTGCGCAGAAATACCCTGAAAAACGGAAAAAATTCTGAAAAGCGTTTGACAAGTTGCGGGGCTGTGCTATATTATGTCCCTGTTCGCCTCCCACGGAAGGTGAGGGGACGATCCGGGCTGAATAAAAAACGAATAAAAAATAAAATTCTGCTTGACAAAGCAAAATGAGGTGATATATTATATCTCGTTTTGCGCCTCCCATTGAAGCTGGGAGCAGCAAAGAGCTGATTGAAAAGTTGATTGAAAAACTTAAAAAAGTTTTGAAATCGACTTGAAAGATGGATAAATCGGTTCTATATTATAAAACGCGCCAATTCGAGGCTCGACGAAGTTGAGCTCAGGGGCGCGAAGCTGAATGAAAAATTTTTAATAAAATCTTCAAAAACGATTTGACAAAATCGAAATTGATGATATATTAAAAAACATGCGCTCTTGATGGAGTGCAAGCTGATTGAAAAAATTTTAATAAAATCTTCAAAAACGATTTGACAAAACTGAGATTGATGATATATTAAGAAACATGCGCTCTTGATGGAGTGCAAGCTGAATGAAAAATTTTTAATAAAATCTTCAAAAAACGGTTTGACAAAATCGAAATTGATGATATATTAAGAAACATGCGCCCTTGATGGAGCGCAAGCTGATTGAAAATTGAATAGTGCGATGTAAACCTTGAAAATTTCATTATGAGACGTAAGTCGAATAAGTAATGCTTTGATCAGATTTTTCTGATAAACAAAATTATGTTTATGGAGAGTTTGA
>SUVY01000028.1 GCA_015061775.1 Lentisphaerota bacterium
AAGCGCAGTATGCGACTTCGGTGTTCTTGGATTAACATAAATCCGTTTTTATCAAGAGGCAAACCACTTTTTGTTTTCAGGCATAAAAAATGAGAGACCTCTTGTGTCTCTCATAATATCTTGAAAAGGAGAGAGGGGCGCGGGGAGAGAGGGAAAACTTCTTTTCTCGCGAAAAGAAGTTTTCCCGCTTTCCCCGCATCATCTCCCCATATCGGGAACAAAGCTTTTACCAATTACTTGCGAGGTATTTTTACCGCTTGATGTTGTCCAGAGTGGCGAGAACCTGCGGAAGCACCTGTTTCTTGCGGCTCATTACTCCGGGAAGGTCAAAGAGATTATCCGAGAGACGGCGGAAGGGAAGCATATCGAGCACCGGAGTTTTTCCCGTAGCAAGCAGCCTTGAGTTTCCGTTGACGACATCGGTAACGAGCAGACCTGCGAGGTGAAGCTGCTGGTTTTTCTCTTGTTCTTTGAGGACATCGAGCAGTTCATTTTCGCGGTTTTCAAACTCCTCGAAGCCGACCTCTTCGACCTGAGATATCGAGAAGTGGAATTTATCGAGGTGCTGGAAAACCTTGCGGTCAGCGAGCACGACCTCTTCCGGAGTGCTTTTGGCAATAAGCGAACCCACCTGGAATATCTCATTCATCAGCTCTTCCGGATCGACTCCGGTGATGTTTTTAAGGTAATCCAGCGCGAGCTTGTCTCTGGCGCACGAGGTCGGAGAACGCAGCAGCAGCGTGTCTGTGATGATTCCTCCCATCAGGATTCCGGCAGTCGAGACCGGAATTTTTACATTGTGGGTGATAAACATCTCAGTCACCAGCGTCGAAGTGCTTCCGACGACGTCGCAGGTTATCTTGATAGGATATCTGGTCGGAGGCATTCCCATACGGTGATGGTCGATGACTTCGATGATCTTTGCGTCATCTACACCGGGAACGCTATGATCGAATTCGTTGTGATCTACCAGTATGAGCTCAAGACCGCGCTCTCCGGTGAGGTCGCTTTTGCGGAATGTTCCTGCGAGCTGTTTCTGGCGGTTCAGCACCGGAAAAACATCATCAAACTCCTCGAACACCTGCGTCTTGATATCTGTAATGCGGTCATCCAGCCTGAATGAACGCACCTGATGCTGTGCAGCAAGCTCAACAGGACTGCTGAATTTCAATCTGCGGACGACTGTTGCGGAGTCATATTTTGTTGCGATGATGGATATTCCGCGGCTCTCTGCCGCCTGGAGGACGAGCGGATCGACCGGATTTCTTCCGGTGATGAGCATGAGGCGCACTCCCATATTTATTGCCAGCAGATGGATATCGGAGCGGTCTCCGACGATGATCGCGAGCTTTTCGGGGTTTTCCTGCGGAATATGCTGCTTGAAACTTTCCACGTTCATAGCCGCAACATAGACTTCAAAATCCTGCATCTGCTCTTCATCTTTGGCGTTGAGCAGGTTTCCTTCGAGCACTTCGTTGACGAGTTTGATGCTTGAGTGGACGATGCGTCCGGTGAATCCTCCGCTGGAGCCGTTTAGCTGAAGCATATCTCCGAGCAGGGAGTACAGGCAGAGCATACCTTTGAATTTTCTCTCTTTGCCGACCACAGGAAGGCGGGGAATACGCAATTTTTCCAGATCACCGATGGCATTGAGCAGCGTTGTTTCCGCGCTGACTGAAGGAATATCGCTGCGGACGATATCCCTGACGCGGGGATAGACGTCACTTATCATCGGAGGAAGCGGAACTTTGAATTTTTCAAAAATATATTTCGCTCTCGCTCCCGGCAGACCGGGCAGGGCAGGGTGGACGTTTTTTTCTCCGAGAGCGCGTTTGAGTTCAGCGACTGCGACGCACGCCGCTGCGCTGTCCATATCGGGATTGCGGTGCCCGATCACCAACGTTTTCTTTTCCATAAAAACCTCTTTAAACCGCACAGCTTCGATCGGATTTTTTCAGGCTCGATTTCTGCTGTCTCGCGGAAATACTCTTTTTCCGCATTATATATACCAATAGTGTCTCTGTTATAAGATAGCTCATAAAGTGCAATTATGCAATAAATGGAGTAAAAAAAGAGTTGAAAAAGACGTTTTGAAGTGTTATCTTAGGATAGTGTTAAACAGATTGGATATGGAGTTTTTTTATGGGAAAAATATTTTTTCTTTCAGCATTCGGTTCCGATGATGATGCCGGAATATACACATATACATTCAGCGAATCCGGCAAGCCTGAGGAGACCGGTTTTGCCGTCCTGCGCAACTCAGGATACCTCGCATTGTCTCCTGACCGCAAGACGCTCTATGCCACTTGCGCCTGCGATGACAGCTCCGACGGAGTGGTTGCCTACCGGGTAGCCGCCGACGGAACATTGACCAATATGCTTGGAAATATCCAGCCGACCGGAGGCAAATCCAGCTGTCACTTGTGTACCTCCCTTGATGGAAGATATCTCTACGTCGCCAACTATTCAAGCGGAAGTTTTACCCAGTTCCCTGTTCAATCCGACGGTTCCGTTTCAGAACGTACTTGCGTCGTTCAGCATACCGGCAGCGGTCCATTTGAGCAGCGGCAGCTGAGTGCCCATGCCCACCAGTGCTGCGCGGTTCCGGACGGAAAGTATATCGCAGTTGTAGATCTCGGCTGCGACAGCATATTCTGCTATCCATACTCAGCCAACGGAGGCATAAGCCGTTCCGGCGTCATTGAAAACAAGATAACTCCGGCAGGTTCCGGTCCGCGCCATATCGTCTTTGACCAAAGCGGTAAACGCGCTTATCTTATCAATGAGCTCGGAAACACTTTGTTCACATTGAAATATTCCGATGGAAAATTTGAAATCACCGACCGTGCGACCACCCTTCCGCGCGGAGTCGAGTGTGCCACCAAAGCCGCAGCTGTGCGCCTCTCTAAGGATGGAAAGTATCTGATAGCCACCAACCGCGGTTTCGACAGTGTTATCCGCTTCGATTTGAAAAATCCCGATAAGCCGCAGGGAGTCGAACTCCAGCTGGTCGGAGGCTCAAGTCCGCGCGACGCCGAATATCTCTGGGGCGGAAAATATTTTGCCGTCAATAATGAGTTCAGCGGTTCGACTCGTTTTTTTGACTGCGACTCCAGGACGGGAGCATTATCTCCCAACGGTTACGAGTTGATAACTCCGCGACCGCTCTGTCTTCTTGAGTTCTGACTCATCCTGCCATATTTGCCGAGTTTTCATTCCAGATACAGTACGTTGAATATGTGACGCAGCGTCCATAAACAAATCAAAACCACCAACCAAAGCTGGTGGTTTTGATTATTTTGTAATAGCCCGTTTAGATTTTATCAGAAGGATTTTCTGATTACATAAAATCCAAATAATTTATGTGAAAACGCTTGATTGTGTGATACATTATTCATGGTTTGTCCTCCTGATTTTTTAGAAGCGCACTATGCGACTTCGGTTTGTTCTCGGATTTAACATAAATCCATTTTTATCAAGAGGCAAACCACTTTTTGTTTTTCAGGCATAAAAAATGAGAGACCTCTTGTGTCTCTCATAATATCTTGAAAAGGAGAGATCCGCCGTCGCCAAGGCTAAGGCGGGACAGGGGGAAAAGAATAGCGAAGCCGACGTTCGGCTTCTTTTCTCGTGAAAAGGGATTTCGCCTTTCTTTCGTATCATCTGCCCATATCTGGAACAGTACTTTTTTACAAATTCAGAGCAGTTCAAGTATCATGGATACCAGTTTGTCTATGGAGGCTATTTCTATTCTTTCGTTTGCTCCATGGCTCTCCTGACCATCAATACCGGTTATGAAGACAGGACAGCCCATTTTGTAAAGATGACGCGCGTCGGTCGCTCCGCACAAACGCTCGGGCTTGACGTTTCTTCCGAATGCCTTGTTATAGGCAGCAACCGCACGCTTTAAAACTTCGGACTCAGGATCCGTTTCAAATGGATCACAGCCGATTCTCATTTTTACTTCAAGTCCGGACTTCTCACAGATGAATTTGTAGATTTTTTCAGCATCCTCCAGACGGGTTATCCGTACATTTATATGCGCTGACGCTTTGTCAGGAATTCGGTTGGAAACATTTCCGCTTTTAATCACAGTCAAGGCAAGAGAGGAACGCCAATCCTCGATACTGGAGGGATTTTCCCAAGATGACAGTACCCTTTGCAATCCGTTGATAAGCTTGATGTTGGGATTGTCAAACAGCCAGGGAGTCGATGAGTGACCTCCTCTTCCGGTGGCGGTAACTGTGTAGTTGACAATTCCTTTCTGACTGTAAATAACACCGTTTCCGCCATCGAGAACATATCCGCATTTTTCCGCGCGGTAGCCTTTTTGAACCATGAAGGCGGTGGTAGAGCCGCCGATTTCCTCGTTGGCGGTGAAGATACAGCCGACCTTTTTGCCCGCAGGAACGTTGCACAATATTTTGGCGGCGGCAACGGCGTGGCCCAGACAGTCCTTGCTTCCGCGGCCATACAGAATACCATCTTTGATAACCGCGGTGTACTGCGATTCGTCCATTGCAGGAACTACATCAAGGTGAACACAAAGAATGTGATCCTGAACTTTTCCGGGAGCCGTTGAGGCAAAAAGGACGTTGCGTTCTCCGTCGCGCTCCATGGTGCAATGGAGTCCTCTTTCGGACAAGAATTGCATCATCCGCTCCTGAACTTTGTTTACAGCCGCGACATCGCTGCTTACCGGACGCATACTGATAAGTTCGCACAAAAGCTGCAAATAAGCATCATTGTTTTCAACCTTGCTGACATTTCCGCAATTTGCACATCCGGCGATTCCGACTCCGGAAAGCAACAGCGTGAAAAGACTGACCACGCTGCGCAGACAGCTCTTCACACGTTTTTTTCCGGAAACTTCTGCCCGCACACACTCGACACCGTTTTTGTTTTCCATAGTAACATACCTTATAGTTGTTGATATTTTCCAATTATGACACTCATCAGTAGAATATACAGCCGCGTCCGTAATTTGTCAACCGCACTATTCCTGAAATAATCCCCAAGCCGCAGTCAACAAATAAATTTATGAAAGAAAGCAAATATAACTCCGTAACACCATAATATTTTGCGACTTGAAAATAGTTTAATCGGCAGTATATTACAGTGTATGGCGTGTTTTATGATAAAGCGAATGGATAGTGGGGGCGTAGTTCTGCAAAGAAAGGAAAATCACTTGAAAAATGAAAAAGGCTTTGCCAAAAGCAAAACCTTAACAACTGCCCCAACGGGCATTTGACCGAAGTCAATGATTTGAATAAATTTTTATTTGAACTCGTAGTGCAGTTTTATAGGGGACTCAAACCGCGCCGTCCACGCTTCCGTTTCAGTTATCAACTGCTGTATTATCGGTACAGCAGATAATCACTTTTTTATAACTTATATCCGGTCAGATTCAGGAAATTTTCGCGGAAAATCTTTTTCCGATCGCTTTCGGAAATATGTTCAAAAAGCACCCCAGCGGTATTCATCCCTGCACTCAATACGGGGAAATCGGTACCGAAAAGCAAGTGGTCGGCTCCGATCATTTCCACACCTTTTTTCAACATACCCCAAAAGGGCAAGCCGCGTCCTGAAATATCAAAGTACAAATTTTTGTACTTCTGCGCCGCCTGATAACTGGGCATAATCCCACAATTATAGGGATGGGCAACCACAATTTTAAGTTTGGGAAAATTCGCCGCCAACTTGCAGGTATCATCCAGCGAATAGGGGTGATAATTGAGTACCATATCCAGACTCTGCACCAATTCCAGAATCTTGAACATACCTTCGCTGGCATATTCCTTGTACCCCATAACGTAACTGGCGATTTCACCGACCCAACGGAATCCCATATCGTAAAATTTCTGGATTTCCGCGCAGGATTCTTCTGGAAAAAAGGGGTGGATATTCACGCCGGGCAGATAGTATTTGCCATAATTTTTGTGAACTTCCAGCACCCTGCGGTTGCACTCTCTTATGACTTCAAAGTCGCTGCCGTCATTAAAAATATTGTACGCGCCGCAAGAGATCTGAATCCCAGCCCTGCGCTGTTCAGCAAAAAGTTCATCGTAAGCAACCGGCACTTGAAAAGGAAAATCCCGATCTGCCGCAAGATATGGATGCATATGAGCATCAATGATGCCATATTCGGCTAAATCAAACTCCATAGAATGTCCTCCTGTATTTCCGGTAATATACTATAAATCCAGCCGAAAGTCAAATTTCATATTAAGAAAAATACTTCTTTACACCCTGCTGGATTGGTAAATTTGAAAGAATGGTTACTATGCTGATGTAACGCCGAGTCCGGTGCTGCAATATATGATGGAGCCGTGTTACTTCTCTCTGCATGGATTTCAGAGGAAAAACTCACACAACTATTATGACAGCGAGAAGGATTTGCAGCGCGATATTTCCAATTATAATAATATGCTTCAATCCCAACGGATAGGAATGCAAACTCCGTTAGATGTTGAAACACAATTTATGGATGAAAAAAGGGTACTTGGGAAATTTAATGAAAATTATCCCAAATACCCAAAGAATGCAAACGTGAACTTAGTTCTTCATGACATCAGTCAGGTCGATGATCTCGCCGGACTCGATGGACTTGAAGACCGCGTCTCCGATGGAGATGGCGCAGAGACCATCTTTGGAGTCCGCGAGGATGTCGTAGGGACGATCCTCAAGAACGCCCATGAAGACATCTTCCTGGATGAGCGGGTCGCCGCCGCCGTGGCCGCCGACTCCCGGTTTGATCCAGATGCGCTCGAGTGAGCCGAAAATCGGATAGTAATCGATGTAGTTTTCGGTGTTGTGCGGGAAGCTGGTTCCGCCGGCACCGCCGATCTGCTCGCACTCGATACGTCCGTGAGTACCGTTGATGGCGAGTTTGTATCCCTCATACGGAGTTGAGAAGTTGGCTGAGTAGTTCAGCAGGACTCCGTTGGAGTATTTGACGTTGGCGACGAAGGTGTCGTGGATGTTGATCTCGCTGTCGAACATGCACATATCAGCGCGGTAGAGCTCCGGAGTGAAGAGCAGACCGTGAGAAGCATCGAAAGCATCGAGGTGATCGTCGTGGATCTTGATGGAGGTTGCACGGGTCTCCCAGCGGGCCTTGTAGGCACACTTCATGAACTCGGGGCACTCAGCGCAGTGACGTCCGTCTTTCTTGGAGGGGTTGAAGGGACCGTTGGGGCCGAAGTGGTTCAGAGCTCCGAAAGCGTGGACTTTCTCCGGCTCGTTGCAGCCGATCCACCAGCTGACCAGGTCGAAGTGGTGGCTGGACTTGTGGATTGAAAGACTTCCTGAGTTCTCACGCATACGGTTCCAGCGATGGAAATAGCTTGAGCCGTGTTTGATGTCGATATACCAGTTGAGGTCAACGTGGGTGACTTTACCGATTTTTCCTTCGATGACCATCTCGCGCAGCTTGCGGTGGGTCGGGGAGTAACGGTAGTTGAAGGTGCAGACGACTTTACCCTTGGATTTCTTCTCAGCTTCGCGGACTTGGATCGCCTGTTCCCAGTTGATGGTCATGGGTTTCTCGGTGATGACATCGAGATCTTTCTCGAGAGCCTTGATGATGTACTCAGCGTGGAAGCTGTCGCGGCTGACCACGAATACGGCATCCGGTTTGGTCTCTGCGATCATCTTGTCAAATTCTTTTTCATTGTAGCAGGGAACATCCTTGCTCTCGGGAATCTGACGTTTGCAGACATCGAAACGGACGGGGTCGATATCGAGCATACCGACGAACTCAGCCTGTTTCGAGAAGGTCTCATACATCGGTTTGATCCACATTCCGATGGCGCGTCCGGAGACACCGCAGACAACATAACGGCGTTTTGACATTTTTTTATTTCCTTTTAGTTTGATTTACGGAATTCTTGCGATTCCTGTACTTTAAAATGGTACGGTATTTAATTTATCACATAATTGTACAATTTCAAGCTCTATTATTGAAAATTTATTCGTATTAACAGCTTATCCCCTGCTTTCTCAGATAATACTGTGTCTAAATGCAGAAAACAACAGGACGGCGGCAGGTGTACATTTGCCGCCTGTCGCCGTTCTATGAAAAAAGTTGAGATTGTAAGCGTCAGCGTTTGATACGCAGAGTTCTGATTTCAAAGGGCTTGAACTTCAGCTCTGCGCTCAGGGAGTCTTTTGCGATATCCTGAGTATCGCTCCACTCGATCATATTGCATTCTGTTATGGTCACAGGTCGTGCGAAGTCGAGCTTCACGCTGCCGTTGGTTCCATTGGTTTCCACCAGACGGATGATGAGGTCATCGCTCTTTTCCGCCTTTTTGACCGCTCCGACGGAGACGTTCTTTATCTCGGAAAGCGTAAACGGTATATCCAGACCGGCTTTTCCTTCGATCACCGTGAGGGGGCGGTTGAGCATGGCGCCTTCGCGCATGACGTCTCCTGAGGTGAGGTTTCCGGAGTGCGGAAGGAAACTGTAAGTAAAGAGATGCTCTCCCTGGTCTGCATCATAGTCCGGATGGGTCGGAGAGCGCAGCAGATTGAGGTCGAGCGTATCGCAGGTAAGATGATAGCCGTACTTGCAGTCGTTGAGCAAAGCAGCTCCTCCGTTGGCGTCGCTGATATCGACATAGTTGTGGGCTGCGACTTCAAAGCGGGCAAAGTCCCAGCTAGTGTTGGTGTGGGTCGGTCGGCGGGTGTATCCGTACTGGATATCGCAGGAGGCTTCTGTTGAGTTGACCGCGGTTTTGAAGGCGACCCTGAGCATTTTGTGACGCTCATGCCAGTCAACGCGGGTGACAAAATCAAGCCGTTTGCTTCCTGAGCGGAGCACGACCTGCTGATTTACAGTTGAATTTTTTCCGCAAGCAAGTTCAAATTCGAGAGACTGCCGCAGAGCTCCTGAGCTCTTTTTTACTGCGGACACTCCGACAGCTCCGGCTGGAACGCCATCCATATAATTGACATCGATATCCCAGGCATCCCAGCACTTGGGATTGTCAACATAGACGTTCAAGTTGTTTCCGGAGCCGGAAATGATTTCCATGCCGCGCTCTTTGTCGTAAGCTGAGAGCAGAACGGCGTTACGGTCAAATTCATAGCGGATAAGCTCGTTTTCGAGAACGAGTTTTCCGTCATTTATCTGAGCAGCGGCATCTGTTTTTGAGCTTTTGCTGATGACAAGTTTGCTGCACGGAGCAACATCAACAAGACACCATAACGCGTCCTCGTCCTGCTGGACGGGCAGGGGTGTACCGTTTTCATCGGTCACGCTGCAGCCGCTCCACGAATCTGGAAGCTTGATCAGCTCCTGAACAGGGTAACTCAAGGTATTTACCAGAGTGAGCGAGTCAGGGCAGGCATTGAACATTTCTCCGGCTTCACGGATGAGTTTGCTGCACTTTTCAATGATATCGGCGTACTCTTTTTCTGTAACAGTATAGACCTGACGCACGGATGAACCGGGAATGATGTCATGAAACTGATTACAGAGCAAAGTTTTCCACATCTTATCCAGCTCAGAGGCAGGATATTTTTCTGTCGGAAGACTGCTGTAAATAAATTCCGTTGCCGCAAGGAGCTGTTCACACTTGCGGTTGCCTCTTTTGGTGCGGCTCTGGGTGGTGAGTGTTCCGCGGTGCAGCTCAAGATAGAGCTCGCCTACCCAGGCGGGAAGGAGGGGGATATACTCTTTTATCCGCTCAAAAAACGCCGCGGCAGTACCGAATTTAACTTTGGGAACTCCCTCGAGGTCGGCACAGCGTCGGGTGTTTTCGATGTAGCGCATGGCAGGACCTCCGCCTCCGTCACCGATTCCGGCGAGGGTCATGAATTCCGGAATGATGTCTGACTCATTGAAGTTGTCTCTCGCTTTGATGAGCCCTTTGGGGTCGGCAGAGGAGTTGTAGGTGTCTTCAGGAGGAAAGTGGGTCAGAACTTTAGTTCCGTCTATACCCTGCCACATGAAGGTGTTATACGGAAATTTGTTGAACTGATTCCATGATATTTTCTGGGTGAGGAAGTAATCGCATCCGCATTTTTTGATGATCTGCGGCATAGCGGCTGAGTAACCGAATACGTCAGGAATCCAGAGATTTTTGACATCGACGCCGAATTCGTCCATAAAGAAGTTTTTTCCGTGGATGAACTGGCGTATCATGGATTCTCCGGAGGTGATGTTGCAGTCGGCTTCGACCCACATACCGCCCTGACACTCCCAGCGGCCAGCCTTGACCTGTGCTCTGATTTTTTCAAATAGTTCCGGATAGTGCTCTTTGACAAAAGCGTAGAGTTGTGGCTGGCTTGCTCCAAAGATGAACTCGGGATACTTTTCGATATTGGCTATCTGGCTTGAGAAGGTACGCGCGGCTTTGCGGATCGACTCCCTGACCGCCCAAAGCCAGCCGACGTCGATATGGGCGTGGCCGATGGTGGTGGCGGTAAGTTCTGAGTCAGTTGCCTTGAATTCAAGCTGTTTTTTCAGTATCGCGCGTGCCGCAGATGCATTTGCGGGATCGTCAGCAAATACTGCTTCAGCTCTGGCGAGCGCGGAAGCAATCTGTTTTTTTCTGGCACACGGTTTTTCGTATGACTCAAAGAGAGAAAAGAGGACATTTACATCGGCAAAGAGCTGGAACATCTCTTCATCGAAAACTCCGATCTGCATGATACGGCAGAGACCGTCGGGGTCGGTTTCGTCCTCTCCGAACATTCCGTTGGCGGCGGCTTCGCACCAGAAGTCGATTTTTGAGCCGCTCTCCGCGCAGGGAAGCACCTGATAGTACTCCTTTTTGTAGTACGGATTGTATATCGAGTGGGTGGTGAGACCGAAGACCGGAACGCCGCTGTTGTCGAAAATCAGCACTTCAGCTCCGAGATTGAGGCGTACCCATACGGGTTTGCCGACCCATTCGGGCTTGACGTCGCAGGTGAAGTGGAACCAGGCGTTCTCCCAGCGTTTGGCATAGAAGTCTCCCTGTTTGACGTGCATTTCAACTCCGGAACATCTCTTTTCAAAAGGAACCGGCTCAACGGTATGATAGCAGACGGCTTCAAGTTCGTATTTGTCAAACAAAAAGTTGTTATCAAGTCTTTCGAGGAACTTTTCAAACGTCTTTTTCTGTTCCTGGAAAATCTTTTCTCTCATGACGGTATTCTCCGTTTACCTCAGCGTCAGCACTACTTTGCCGATGTTTTCCGAGCGGCGCAGCACGGCGTGAGCCTCTTCGACCTGCTGTATCGGATAGACGGCATGGATATTGCTAACGAGTTTCTTTGATATGAAAAGCGGAATCAACTCATCGTGCAAGGCTTTCATGATGCGGCTCTTCTCTTCAGAAGTACGGCTTCTCAGAGTGCTGCCGATGAGCTTTATGCGCTTGCGCCAGATGTTTTCAAGGTTGATTTGTGTTTCCGCTCCGCCCATGGAGGCGATCATTATCCAGCGTCCTTTAAAAACCATCTGCTGGATACATTTGCCCATATTGGCTCCTCCGATGCAGTCGAGCGCGACAGATGGCGGATTTGCTTCGAGAACGCTCAGGATATCCTCTTTTTTGTAGTTTACAGCAATATCTGCTCCGAGTTTTTTGACGAAATCGGCTTTATCCTCTGAACCGACAGTGGTGATGACCTTTGCTCCGTAGAGTTTGGCGAGCTGTATCGCGGCGAGACCTACTCCGCTTGCACCCGCCTGCACGTAGAAGATGTCATCTTTGGTCAAGCCGCCCGCCTCAAACATCAAATTGAGGTAAACGGTGCACCATACCTCAGGAATCGACGCGGCTTCGACGAAGCTCATCTCATCCGGGATCGGAATTACCATGCCTTCTGGAACAGCGATCTGTTCAGAGTAACCGCCTCCGCCTACGAGCGCGCAGACACGGTCTCCTTTTTTGAATTGACTTCCCTGCGGAGCGTCAAGGACAACTCCAGACACTTCAAGACCGCACCATTGCGGCCACTCCGGAGGAGAGGCATACTTGCCATCTTTCTGCATAAGATCCGCGCGGTTGACCGCTGCTGCGTGGACTTCGATGAGGACTTCATCATCTTTTTGTACAGGGGCAGGAACATCGCTCCAGGCGAAATCGAGTTTATCATCCAATATCATAGCTTTCATGGTTTCTGTGTGCTCCTATAGTTGATTGTTAAACATTGATTGTATATTATACACGCACTTGAGCTCAAAATCAAGACAGGTGCGCAAAAAAGGTGAAAAAACAGTTTTGCGCCGCTTTTAAGAGGACTCACGGATTATGAGATCGCACCTGACGACCGTGTTAGGAAGATTTTTCTTGCCGTCAAAGAGTTGTTCGATCATCTTTCCCGCCTCAACTCCCAACCGGTGCAAATGCAGGGATACTGTGGAGAGAGATGGAATGTAATTTTTTGATATCGCTATATCGTCGAAACCGATAACTCCGATATCCTGCGGGATCTTTATTCCGAGCTCAGTAGCGCGCTTGATAAAACCGATGGCGATGATGTCATTGGCGCAGAGTATGCAATCGATGTTGCGGTGGTTGCGGAAAATCTCTTCAGCGGCATGGCTTCCGTATTGGAAACCGGCTCCGCCTCTTATCTCATATACCTCACTCTCATCGACTCCGAATCCGCGGGCAAAGCCCTGTTTTTTGGGGCGGTCGAGGTGTCCGGAAACGTATGCCGGATGTTTTCTGCCGGTCTCACGGAAATATTTACCGGCGAGAGTTGCTCCATAGCCGTTGTCATAGTCGATGGTGTTGACGCTGTTTTCACCGCTTCTGCCAATGACAACGCACGGAATGTGGTTTTTGAAGGCAAGGTCTGCGAGGGCGGCGGCTCCCGGAGTTCCGCTGATGATGATGGCTCCGGAAACTCTTCCGTCAAGGATCTGCTCTTTTGCTTCGGAGAGCAGGCGTTCATCGTCTTCGTCGAAGGCCGTGACATTGAAGATACGGTCGCGTCTCAGAGTGCGGTTGACTCCAAGAACTATCTCTGAAATGAAGTAATCGGGCTCCTCGGTGTAGAGTTCAGGGTAGAAAAACGCGATGCAGCCTCCGTGTTTTTTGCCGAGATTTCTTGCGTGGAAACTGGCATAATAGCCCAACTCTTCAGCCGCGTCGAGAATTTTTTTCTTGGTTTCCTGGCTGATCCTGCCTCTGCCCCCGAAAGCCCGCGATACAGTGGCGCAAGAGACTCCGACAGCTTTGGCAAAACTTTTGATATCCATTTCTGATGACATGATTTTTTTAATATTTGCGTAAACGTTTTCTCATATGTCGTGGTAATAAAATAATGCTTGAAATGGAAAAATCAAATTATTTTTATAAAATTTTTTGCGAAAATGTTTACGCAAATTTGCAAAAGTTGAAAATTTGTATTATTATAATAGCGCAACCAGTATCTAAATAACATAAGGAGATATCACTATGATAAAAGTCGCCCCCGCGATCCGTCCCGAGCTCGATCCTGAGTATGTGCCCGCAGTTCTGTGGAACCGTGAATACCGTAAACTTGCCGCTGAGACGGCAGGCTCAAAGCGTGTCGTTTTTTCTTTCAAACGCCCCAACGGAACGGTATCTGTGTTTGATACAGTCATGCTTCCGCATACCGCGGAGTACCGCGAAATAAACATCAAATATGCCGAGCGCATCATCAAATTCCTGCTCTGGATGAAGGGCGGATATGAGGTAGTTATCGCCAACGCTCCGGAGCTTGCTGAGGATATCGCCGCGATATACAGCCCCGCCGGAGAGCGTAAATTCGATTACGAGATCATGGGTGAGACCATCTATGGAAGACCCTTCAAGGTGACTGCTGTTGCGCTCGAAGAGACTCCAGCTGAGAGCGAGATGCAGGTCAAGCTCGGAGGTCACCTCGACGGCTGCCGCATCGGTTTTGACCTCGGCGGATCCGACCGCAAATGCGCGGCGGTGATCGACGGCAAAGTCGTGCATACAGAAGAGGTGGTCTGGGATCCCTATTTCCAGAAAGACCCCGAGTACCATAAGGCTGGAATCCGCGACTCCCTGCGCCGCGCTGCTGAAAAACTTCCGCGAGTCGATGCCATCGGAGGAAGTGCCGCCGGAGTCTATGTTGACAATCATCCCCGTCTTGCCTCACTCTTCCGCGGAATATCCAAAGAGGATTTTGCAAAACACATCGTTCCGATCTTCGACGAGATCCAGAAGGAGTACAACGTTCCCTTCGTGGTCGCCAATGACGGAGAGGTCACCGCTCTCGCCGGTGCCATGAGCATGGAGTCCAACGGAGTGCTCGGTCTCTCCATGGGAACCAGCCAGGCTATCGGTTATGTCAACGTCAACGGAAACATCACCGACTGGCTCAATGAGCTGGCATTCGCTCCTGTCGATTACCGCGATGATGCTCCCGCCGATGAGTGGTCAGGAGATATCGGCTGCGGAGCTCAGTACTTCTCACAGCAGGCGGTTGCCCGTCTTGCTCCCGCCGCCGGACTGGAGTACCCCTCCGATATGCCGTTCCCCAAACGCCTTGAGGCAGTTCAGGCTCTGATGGCAGATGGAGACGAGCGCGCCGCAAAGATCTACCGCACTATCGGAGTCTGCTTCGGTTATGCGATCGCCCACTACGCCGACTTCTACGAGATCAAAAATCTGCTTATCCTCGGACGCGTCAGCTCCGGCAAGGGCGGAGAGATCATCATCGAAGAGGCGAAAAAAGTTCTGGAAAAAGAGTTCCCCGAACTTGCTTCAGGCATCACTTTCCGTATTCCTGATGAGAAGTTCAAACGTCACGGACAGGCGGTCATCGCCGCAAGTCTGCCCACCATCGGCTGAAAAACAGGAGGTATGATATGTCACTGCTTTTGAAAAACTGTTATCTGGTAACTCCGGGATTTGAGCACGAGGATATGTCTGTGCTCATCGAGAACGGAAAAATTTCCCGTATCTACGCCCCGCAGGATATCCTTCCTGAGGCAGATGAGGTGCGTGACTGCGGAAACGCTCTGCTCATGCCCGGCTTCGTCGATGTCCATTGCCACGGAAGAAGCGGCTTTGACTTCTGCGATGCCTCCGTCGAGGCGATTTCCACCATCGCCAAAAACAAGCTCGCCGAAGGAGTCACCACGTTGCTGCCCACCACTCTTACTTTGAGCTATGAGCAGCTCGCTGCGGCTTTGCAGAGTGCAGCCGATTATGCCGCTTCCGCAAATGACGGCTGCAAGATCCCCGGAGTACATCTCGAGGGTCCCTTTATCAACAGCAAACTCATCGGAGCGCAGAACCCCGCTTATGTCCGCCTTCCTGATATAGAAGAGGTCAAAAAGCTCAACGCTATCTATCCGGTGAAGAAGGTCTCATTCGCACCCGAAGTCGAGGGCGGAGATCTCTTTTCAGCTGAGCTTCTGGCGATGGGAGTAGTTCCCTCAGCCGTCCATACCGCCGCAACTCACGGTGAATTTCTGGCAGCCTACTGCCACGGAATGAGAAACCTCAGCCACTTCTGCAATCAGATGACCGCTCTCCATCACCGCGATATCGGCATGGTCGGAGCAGGTTTGCTCCATGAGGATGTCTATATCGAGTTTATCTGCGACAAACTGCATATCTGTCCTGATATGATCGAGCTGGTGTTCTCACTCAAGGATGTCAAGCATATCCAGCTTATATCCGACGCCATGCGCGCCTCGGGAATGCCCGATGGAGAGTATGACCTCGGAGGCATGCAGACCTTCGTCAAAGCCGGAGCCGCCCGCCTTGCCAATGGAGCTCTTGCCGGAAGCACCCTCCAGATCTGCGACGCCCTCAAAAACGTTTTCGACATCACTGGAATCTCGCTCTCTGAGCTCGTGCGCACTACTTCTGATAATCAGGCAAAAGCCCTTGACCTCGGCAAGATCGGCAGGATCGAGCCCGGATACGCCGCCGACCTCGTTCTGCTCGATGATGACTTCAAAGTCCTTTCGACCTACGTTGACGGAGTTGAGAGGTACAGCTGTAAATGAGTATTTCAATCGAGGAATTTTCCGCGCGGTGTCTGCTCAACGCTGAGGAGACAGAGGCATTGCGTTCCATTTTGCGCGATGAAAACATCATGAAGATGGCAGAGCATATTGCCCAATGCTGTTTTTATCCGGCTGAACGCGGAGAGATACCTGAGTACCCGGAGAGCAAAGAGCTCTCCCAGGCGTGGTTCGCTGCCTGCTACCTCGGAGCCGGGGCGGCAGAGCAGCATTACGCCAGCAAGGGTATTCCGCGGGAAATAATGATTGAAAGCATGAGCGACCTCGCCATCTGGCTGAGGAATTCAAAACGCAATTACAACGTTATCGGTTTGTGCAATGCGCGTCCGTGGGAAGCATCGATCTTCCACGGCAATGTCCTGCGTTTCGGCAGACTTGAGTGCAACTATCAGCATTTTTACGAATTTGAGCCCATCTGCGACGACCAAGGCAATGTCCTGCTCAAGAAGGGGGATGCGGTGATAAATATGCACATTCCGGAAGATGGTCCGATGGATATAGGCGAGTGCCGCAAGTCCATGGAGCGTATGCGCGCCTTCTTTTCTGAATACCGTAAAGATTATGACTGGAAAGGTTTTCTCTGTGAGAGCTGGCTGCTCGACAGTCAGCTGCGTCAGATGCTTCCGGAAAACTCCAACATCATCAAATTTCAGGATATGGGATATCACTTCGATCTGTCGGAAAACGAGGATACCATATTCCGGGTTTTCGGAACCCGGGACCCAGAAACCGTTGAAAATCCCACAACACTCCAGCGCAATATGCTTGCGTTCATCAAGTCTGGCGGAGTATTCCGCAGAGGCGTATTGTTTATTCCGAGGTGATAAATATGGATATAGCAGTTGATAAATTACAGGCTGTGCTCGATGAGAGCGTAGCATCAGGAGAAGAGTGCGGAGTTCAGCTCACCATATACCAAGATGGGGAGCTTGCTGCTGAACTATTCTCCGGATATACCGACTCCACGCGAACAGTCAAAGTTACAGAACAGTCACTTTTTCCTCTCTTTTCGAGCGGCAAAGCTGTTATGGCAACGGCGTTCCACATCCTCAAAGAGGAGCGTGGTTTTGACTACTCAGAAAAGGTCTCAGATTACTGGAAAGAGTTTACCGGCAACGGTAAGGAGACGCTTGAGATACGCCATATTTTAAGTCACCGCAGCGGACTTCATATCAATCCTGTCGGAAACATATCAGACCATCTTGCTGATTGGGAGTATATGTGCCGTCTGGTCGAAAAGGCGGTCCCGGCATGGACTCCGGGAACAAAATGCGGTTACCAGAGCACTACTTTTGCCTGGCTGCTGGGGGAGCTTTTCCAGCGTATAAGCGGAATTTCCTTCAAGGATTATATCCGCGAGCGCATACTTGTTCCGCTCGGAGTGGAAAACGACTTCTTTTTCGGAGTCACTCCAGAAGTCGAAGAGCGCATCGTTGAGATCGACGCGACCGCTTTTGATACAGATGATGTCTTTACCGCTCATTTTCACGGCAACAAAAAGCTGCGCAGAGCATTCATCCCCTCTGCCAACGGAATATCCACCGCAAGAGCTGCCGCAAAGATATTCAATGCGCTTTACGGAAACACTCCATTGTTATCGACCGGGACACTCGAAGAGGCAACCCTCCTGTGCCGCCATCCGGAAGACCCGATCGTACCCGGATCGTGGACGAAATTCGGACTTGGATACGCGCTTCCTGATTGGGAGAATTCCCAGGGAGATATCTTCGGACACGGCGGAGCCTGCGGAGCAGAACTTCTCTATTGCAAATCACGCAAACTCGCTCTCTGTTTTGTTAAAAACCGTCCTTTGCCAACTCACCCCGTTCACCCCATCCGCAACAGAATATCCGACGTTCTCGGACTTCCGCACCGCTTTTGGTAAAAGGGGAGGCGTGGTAGTTCTTGGGGAAGGGGAAAACTTCTTTTCACGGGAAAAGAAGTTTTCCCCTTCCCCAAACCCCATCCCTTTTCAAGAAAAGCGGAGTACTTTGTTAGTGGATTGCTGAGATTGATTCTGTATATCGGTTCTGTTGGAGTTTATAGACCTGTCTTTTCAAGAAAAACGGACTGCTTTTTGTGAGGCAGTCCGTTTTATTTTGTAGTTGTCTTACGTTTGCGAGATCATTTCGCTGCGTATTTGAGGAACTCCTTGTAGAGTTCTCCTGCAAGCGGAGTTGAGGAGTCCTCGATACTGGTATATTTTATCATGCTTTTTGAAGCATCTTTGATAGAGTTATAAGCTTTGAGTGCGGCTGCTCCGACGACGGCTGCTCCGAGCAGGGATGCTTCTGAATTTTCCGGTATGCGTTTATCCTGTTCAAAAAGGGCACAGGCGGTCTCCCTGACTGCTTTTTCGCGGCAGGCGAGGGCTTGCAGGGAGATATATTGGCGTTTCCCGGTCAGCTCTTCCAGTAAATCTGTGCATTGTTTGAGCGGGCAGAGTGCTCCGAAAACTGCTCCGCGGCAGATATCGGCGATTCCGTGGGAAGCGTTGAGTTTGTGCCATGCTCCGCCTGGAGTGTAGTCCATGCTCGGAGCTCCTTTTCCCAGTATGTACGGCAGATAAAGCGGCAGATCCTTGGTCAGAGCTGCGGTGTCCGCAAGTTCAAAGAACTCCGGAACAGTTATGTTGTGCAGTTTTGACAGCCATTCAAATGAAAAGCCTCCCGAGGGAACTGAGCCGAGAAACAGCTCCTGTTCCGGATCAGCGTGGGCAAATACGAAGAGTTTGCCTGCGAGACGCTTTCCGTCACCCCTTCTGCCTGAGGCAAGAAGTTGTCCAGCTGTTCCGAGGGTGAGGGATATCGTGTCGTCGTTGACTCCGCTGCCGACGGCTGCGCTCGAAAGGTCTCCTGTTCCTGTGATGACCGGAGTTCCCTCTCTGAGTCCGGTCTCCTGCGCCGCCTCTCTTGTGACATATCCGCATACAGACGCTGATGGAAGTATCTGCGGAAGTTTACCCGTGTCTATCTCAAGTTCATCAAAAAAATCTTTTGACCACTTGCCGCTGCTCAAATCCATTCCGAGGACTCCTGACGCGTCAGTCGGGTCGGTGCAGCGTACTTTGGTGAGGGAAAACGAGATGAAGTCTTTGCTCTGCATGAAAGTCGCGCTTTTGGCGTATAGCTCAGGAAAAGCTTTTTTCATCTGAAGCATTTTGGGCAGAGTGAATACCGGAGTTGATTTATTTCCGCAGAGCGCGAGCAGCTCTTTCCCGAACTTATCGTTGAGAAAGTCTGATTCTGCGGCTGCAGAGTTGTCGCTCCAGAGCAGAGCGGGAGCGACTGGAACTCCGTCTGAGTCAACTCCGAGCAGCGCGTGCATATTTCCCGTGAGAACGACTGCGTCGGCAGGGCAGGGGAGTTCTGACGTTATCTCCCGCAGCAGTTTTGCCGTTACGCTGTACCACTCTTCTGCATCCTGCGTCACCGGAGAAGCTGCCCGGTCAAGCCTTTGGCTGCGCAGAAAATCCATAGCTCCTGTTTCATCGAAGCAGGCTGTTTTTATCCTGCTGGTTCCGATGTCAACTGCTATTATCTTCATTTGTTTGTCTCCGGTCACGGAAGCAGAAACGCGTCGCGCATTTTCTGTTCAGAGAGCAGTTTTTCGTTGTGTTCCGCTCCACCCGGAGCGTTTGAGCTGAGAAATACCGGAGCCGTCAATCCGGCGGCAACGATTTTTTCGACAGCCAGAGCAGATATCGAGTGCATGATGTACGAGCCGATGATGGTCGATACGGGGCCCATCGGAATATTTCCGGCAACGGAGACAGAGGCATCTCCGCAGGGAACGTGATTGTCGATGATGACAGCACTTTCTTCAAAGTGCCACAAGTTTGCGATCGAGCTGTGATTTCCTTTCTGGGAGCGGTAGTTTGACGAGGTGATTATGATAAGTTCAGCTCCGCGCTTTTGTGCTTCACTTGCGACGGCGACCGGAGCTGCATTTTTTCCTGAAGTGGATATTACCACGATGACATCACCCTTCTTGAGCTGTGAACATCCGATGACCGCTTTTCCGATATCTTCGTTGTGCTCAACTGCGCTGGTGAGGAATCCCGGAGTCGTTGCGATACTCATTCCCGGACCCCACAATGGGCGCCAGAAAGCCGGAGCTCCGGCACGGTAGAAGACATCTTCTGCGAGGATGGCAGAGTGGGTGCAGCCGAAAACATATATGGTGTTTCCGGCGATGTAGGCATCTGCGATTTTACCGGCAGCCTTTTCGATGGATTCAGACTCTCTGCTTACGGCAGAAAGTGTGCAGTTTACCTGTTCGAGATACTCAAATGCGAGCGACATATTTTATTTCCCTTATTATTGATTCAGAGCAGCGTCTGACCTTTGAGGTTTGCCCATAGTACAGATGACTATGGTGACGGCTGTGATTATTATGATTATTCCGGCAATCAGTACCGGGGTTACGTTTTCATTGAATTTAAAAATTCCGACTATCACTGCTGCCACAGGGTCGAGAGCGCCGAGAACGGCGGTTCCGGTTGGACCGATCCGGTGTATTGCAACTGCGGTGAGCAGGAAGGCGACCAGCGACGGAACGAGTCCGAGTCCGACGGCATTTCCGAGAGCTGTCCAAGACTGAATAGGCTGCAGGTCTGCGCCTCCGCGCAGGGAGAGCAGAAATACCGCGATCGAGACGAGCATAGCGTAGAACGTGAGCTTTTCAGGAGCGAGTTCTTTCAGGCGGCTCTGTTTTACAGCGACAATATAAACCGCGTAAGAGAGAGCAGAAAGCATGATAAATACAATCCCGCGTGCACAGACATTGCTTCCGTTGCCTGGTTTGCAGAGCATCGCCACTCCGCAGAGCGCAAGGAACATACCTGCGATGGTAGAGTACCTTATTTTCTCTTTGTAGAAAAAGAACATGATGAGGGCTACCATCACCGGATATACCGAGAGTATGGTGGCAGATATGCCTGAATCCATTATTCTGAATGTGAAGAACCAGAACAGGCAGGTCGATGCCATCAGAACACCTGCGCCTGAAGTGAGCAGCCAGTATCTGCGTTCAAGACGGAAACTTTTGCGGAATACCAGCATATATCCTGCCAGCAGCAGTGCCGCGAATAAAAAGCGGTAAAACAGTACCGGAAGCGGTTTCAGCCCTTCTGCATACAGCGGAATTCCGAAAAACGGATTCAATCCGAACGCAATTGCCGCGAGCGAGGCGCAAACCGTTCCGATAACGTATGCTTTTGAGAGCCTTATCATGGAAAGATGTGGACTTACTTGCCGCGTTTCTTGATGACCGGAACGAGCTTATACTGCCAGAGCCGTTTTTTGTTGACCTCTTTGGCGAGCGGAGAGTTGATTTTTGCCATCTCTGTTGCAATGATATTTGCGAGCAAGTGGGCTCCCATGATGTTGGTATGGCTGGGATCCCAACGGTTGCTGTCGCGCTGTATGCAATAGAATTTAGCGCACTCCTCTTCACCGATAAGCTCCATAGCTTTTGCCTGCTCGGTAAAGAGGTCGATGCAAGGAGCATTGAACTCTTTTGCGACTTCGATCACTGCCTGACTGTACGGAATGCGGTCTTTACGCATGACTTTGCCTTTGTTGAAGTGCGGCTTGTCATCTTTTCCGCGCACCATGGACTGATTCATCGTGACGAAGATGGTTTTTGCTCCGATAGCTTCCGCCTCTTTGTAGAAGCGGCGCAAATTATCCTTGTAGGTGGTTGCGGGATCGGTGTATTTGGGTCCCTTCTTGCTGTCATTTGCTCCGAGAGCCATGATGACGTAATCCGGCTTTGATTCGAGCAGTTTTGCCCAATATCCCTGGGAGCGGAAAGTCACGGTACTTCTTCCTGACTTGGCAAAATTGAGTATCTTGACGTTGCTGCTGAAATACCCCGGGAGCACCTCTCCCCAGCCCCAGACGCGGCGGGGGTCGGAGTCAGAGTTGTAGCTGTCGCGGTATCCCTCACAGGCGGAACTGCAGGCGAGGGCGACTTTGATTACTTTAGTTTCGGCAGGTTTTGCTGCTTTGGCTCCGGCGGCTTTGGGCTCATTCGCCTGGGCACAGAGCATGACAGCGAGTGTGAGTATAAAAAAGATGTTTTTCATTTTTGTTTTTCCTGTCAGTTGCGGCTTGAAATTTTTTTCTCGTACTCTTTGATTTCCTGCATGAATGAGAAATCATCCGGAATGTTTTCGCTCTCACAGTAGTAACGCCAGACGGCAGACCACGGAAGAGTCTTGATTTCCTCCTGACGCGCCATGCGTGAAGTGAAGTCCCAGGCATCCTCTTCTTTTTTGAGCAGTGCGGTGGGCTCGAGCAGGGCGATGAGCAGGGCTTTCTGCATATTGCGGGCTCCGACGACCATGGCACCGATACGGTTTATGCTGGCATCGAAGTAGTCGAGGCAGAAGAAGATTTTGTCGATGAATCCATATACGGCAGCCTCTCTTGCGATCGAAAGCAGTTCATCATTGAGCAGGATGACGTGGTCGCTGTCCCAGCGGACTCCGCGGCTGACGTGGAGAAGTATCCTTCCCTGACGTGCGACGATGGCAGAGAGCTTGTCGGCGATGGACTCGGTGGGATGGAAGTGTCCTGAGTCAAGGCAGATGAGCTTGTTGTTCTGTGCCGCGTACATGAGATAGAAGTCATGAGAGCCGACGGTGCAGGACTCAACTCCGATACCGAAGAGTTTTGACTCGACCGCATCGAGCAGATACTTCTCATCGATCTTGTCGGAAAAGATGGTGTCGAGAGACTCAGCAAGACGCAGACGCGGAGCGTAACGGTCGGCTGGAATATCTTTGAATCCGTCGGGCATCCAGAAGTTGCAGACCGCGGGAGTTCCGAGGGTTTTTCCAAACTCTTCGCCGATGCGGCGGATTGCTTTACCGTGGTCGATCCAGAATTTGCGGATTCCGGCGTCAGGGTGAGAGAGTGAGAGACCGTGGTCGAGTTTAGGGTGCGAGTAATAGCACGGAGCGATATCGAGACCGATATTTTTCTCTTTTGCCCATGCGAGCCAGTTCGAGAAGTGTTCGATAGTGAATCCGTCGCGGTCAACTCCGGGGATCATGCGATCGACCTGATGGCCCTGGAGACAGACGCGGCTCTTGCCCGGAACCAGTTTGAGAACAAGATCAAGATCATCGCGCAGCTCATCGGCGGTGCGGGCGCGTCCGGGATAGTTTCCGGTGACCTGACAACCTCCGGTGAGGGCGGTCTCGAAGTTTTCAAAACCTACGACATCATCTCCCTGCCAGGCGTGGAGAGAGACCGGAATGGTTTTAAGTTTCTCGATTGCGGAAACAGGATCGACACCGTGAGCGCGGTAGATATCGCATGCGGCTTCAAATGATTTGACAGTTGAATTATTCATAAAAAAACTCCTTGATGTTGTTAGTTATATACAGCTGATATACAATACATCAAGGAGCTCAAAATTCAAGTTTTTTTTGCTTTAAAAGCGTTATTTACTCGAATACAATATCAAATACCGGATTGTATCCGATGACCGCCAGACATTTTCTGGCTTGAGGAGCGACACCATCACCTGCTTTTTTGCCGTTGACGCTGACTCCGTCTGAACTGAGTTTGACGGTTATATACTCATCGCGTGTCGCGGAAATCTCTGCGATTTTCTTTGTATTCTTGCGTTCATTGATGGTGAGAGTTACGCGGTCACCATCGCGGGTGAAGCCGAAGTTTTTCCGGTCGAGAACGAGGATCGTACCCTTTTTGTCGGCGGCGCGGAAAGTTACGGTAACGGATTTTGCTTTCTGGTGTGCTCCGAGATCGACGGTCATTGGTGCTCCGTTGAAGTAGTAGGGCTTCTTTGGCTCAGGATACTGCGGCTCTGAAGCGATGTAATAGACCGCCCACTCTCCGGGAACAGGTCCTTCAGCTCTGAGCATTGTTGCATTGTAGAACACCTGCTGGCGGAAGGGAGACAGTTTTGATACATCAACTGCAGTTCCGGGACCTGAGACGATGGAGAACTTTCCTTTTCTGTGGACAGCTCCGATATCGACAGAGGCATCAGGCTCTCTGAAACCGAGCGAACCCTTGCCGATGACCGGACTCTCAGCCGCAGGAGTGTATTCTTTGTTCAATTTGAGATCGCTGCTCTTTTTGACGAAGAATCCCTTGTGTTCTGTGATTTTTGCGGTCATGTTATCGGGTCTTGAACTTTCCACAACGGCGTTGCGGTAGAACTCAAAGAGGTCGCCGTCCCAATTTTTTCCGCGCGAAGAGAGATCGGCGTTTTCGATTATGTTGTTGAAAAATCTTACATTGGTAAGAGAGCGGCTGTTGATAGGCATCGGCAGGGTGAGCAGTCCATGCTCCTTGAGCAGTATCGTGTTGTTGAATACCATGAAGCCGGGATACGGAACGAATATCACGCGCTTGGTGTAGCGGCATTCAACGTCGGAGTTATCGGGCTTGTGATTGTTCATCTGCACTCTCTGCCAGCTTACTCCGGGAATACCCATTTTGAAAGAACCGCGGGTACCGCCCATAAGACCCAGCAGCGGAAGCACCTCTTTGGTGTTGTAAAAGACATTTCGGTAGATGAATACCGGTCCCGGCCACGGCATACCGCCGTTGGGCTGATAGCTTATCGGCTCGAAAATATCGACGAAAAGGTTGTTGTGAACTCTCAAATCAACAGAGTGGTTTTCGGCTTCGACGGCATTATCTACGTGCCGCTGCATATTGTTTCCGTAAACTCTCCAATGCTTTGTGTTGGACATCCCCCAGGTGGAAAGGCCTTCAAAGCTGTCGATGATATCGCAGTTGCGGATGTGCCAGTATCTGCCCGGACCTCCGGCGATACCGGTCTCGTAGTTGACCAGCTTGCGGCTGTTTTTGTAGTTGCGCTTGCGTGTCCAGTGATAGCTTGGAAACTCCTTGGATATTGGAGTGTTGTGGTGATCTCTTATGACTTCGAGCGCATCGTGGTAGGCGTGGGCCTGATCGTAGTGGCAGTTTTCGATAAAGACGCCTTCGGTCACGCCGCGGCTCCATGCTCCGAAGCGGCATCCCTTGAAGACGCAGTTGCGGATGACGAGATTTCCTGAGCAGGTGAGCACTCCGGCTGCTCCGGGAGTCTCAAATGTGATGCCATCGAGCACGATATTGGCGTCTCCGCTGCAATCGATGTAGAGATTTGAGTGATTGGGGGCGTAGATATGGTGACCGTTGCCTCCGGGAGCGGTGACTGCTCCGGCGGCTATCACGTGGTCAGCGGGATTGCGCGAGCCGTATCTTGCTGTGTGGTGCAGTCTCACATAGAGGTATTTTGAGGCATCGTCAAAGTAGAATCCGTGGTAGGCTGCCGGAAGATAAATGTACCCTTTCTTTGAGCCTTCGGTGGCTTTCCCGACGCGGAAGTGTCTCACCGCAAATTTATTTAGCTCATCGAGCGAGTTGTAGGGGAATAGATCGACTCCTGAGTAGAGCATTCGGCAGGGGCTGTGGGAAAATTTTGTGCGGTAGAGCTGAAGTTTCTCATCTACACACTCCCATTTGGCTTTGCCGGTACGCAGTTTTTTGTCGGCGGCGGTGATGATGACGCTGCCGGGTTTGCCGGATGCTTTGAAAATGATCTTGCGGTCAGGAGTTCCCGGTTTTGTGATTTTGGGCGTTTCAAAATAGACTCCGGGAGCGATCAAAACAGTATCTCCCGGGCGAGCCATATCGGCGGCTGCCTGAATGGTTTTGAGCGGGTACTTCTGGGATGTTTTGCTCCTTGAGTCATCACCGGTTTCGGCGTTGACATGGATGGTGCGCGGAGCTGGAAGGCGCTTTTTGGAGGTCTCCTGCAGAGAGCTTGTTAATTTGACTCCGAGCAGGGAGGTGAGTTCAGCGTCGCTCATTGCGCGGTCATAGATGGATATGCGTTTGAATTCGGTTCCGGCTGGAGCGTTGAATTTGAGAGACTTGCTGTTCTGGCGTCTTGCGCCGAATATCATAATTCCGTTGCCGGCTCCCGCGGATATGGATTTGACGTGATCGAGGACAATTCCCTTGGAGTAAACAACACTGTTTTTCTTGCAGTCGATGGCGAAAACCGTGATCGAGCTGCCGGGGGTGAAACGCAGAACGAATGTATATGGAGTCTTTGCTTCAAAGGCGGGAGCGTCCTGAAAAATCATTCCGAGACCATCTTCTCCGCCAGCGTCTGAGATGTGGAATCCCAATCTGTTTCCATTGTAGGCGTAGGGATTTTTGTCCGCAAATCCGAGCTCGATACCGTGGTATTTCTTCTCAGCCCGGTGGCGTGAAAGGATCACTCCAGTCGGAGCTGAGGCATACTCTACTGTAACGATGTATGTCTGAGCACCGGTGATTTTGTTCGGAGCGACAAGGGCATTCTCTCCGTCGAGCGTGGAAGAGATGTTTTTCTTGTACCACTTGCCGTTGCTTTTTATTCCGCTTAAATTACCATCTGCTTTTCCGCCGACGAAAGAGAAGACGGGCTTTGCAGACACCAACAGCGGAACGATCGCCGCCAGTACAAAAAAAACTCTCTTCATGTAAACACTCTATTGTATTACCACTGGGCGTTGTGCCAGAAGTTGTTGCCCCGATTCTTGTTGAAGGTATTGGAGCCGCTTCCTGTGGCTCTGATCTTTGCGTCCGAGAGCCACTCAACGTGACCGTCGCAGAAAGCGGCATTGGCTCCGCCGTTGTGACGGGTGGCGATGTTTTCATAGCGGTATATTCCGAATGCGCGGCTGTTTCCGACATGTTTGGTGGTATCAAGAGGTGTGGCTGAGAGTTCGCTGTGTCCGAGTACACTGTCCATTACCAGACCACGGGTTGCGGGCTGCCAGACTTTAGAGAGTATCTGATAGCGTCTGCCGCCGCTGTCGGTATCATTTGCCGGAGTTAAATCATGGAAAGTCTGATAGGTGCTGAAAGTATAGCTGTTATTGGGCGTGTCGCTGTCAAGCGGGGTGGTGATGCTGTTGGGATTCAGATAGTCACGGCGTCCGGAGGGACAGAGAGCGACTTTAAGGATATCATGTTTTTTTGCCTCTTCAAGGGTTTCGTAAACCGGGCCGCCCAGATAGGGGACAAGGGTGAATCGGTTGATAGCTTGGTATGAGGGTCCGAGCATATATATTGAACTGTTTTTTGTTGTCCAGTCATTGTTGCTGGCGCCGCATGATTTTGCTCTGCCGTTATAGTCATCTGCATAACGAAGCATGGCAAATGCCACGTTTTTAAGGTTGTTGGTGCAGCCTGAGGTTTTGGCGCGCTCACGGGCGCTTGAGAGTGCAGGCATCAGAATCGCCGCAAGGATTGCGATGATAGCGATAACTACGAGGAGTTCGATCAGGGTGAAAGGCTTCTTTTTCATATTGTTTCCTTTGGTTAGGTGGTTGTTTTTTATTGCTGAATATGCGATTTGCTCTATAAATATACGGTATAAATCACTTTTTCGCAAGGGGGAGGCTTTAAAAAAATGAAGATTTTTCATTATTTGCAGGAAAATCATGCTCGGTTATGCAAAAAGATAAAAAATTGTTCATTTTGATATTTGCAATATTCAGTTATGGAGTTAGATTAAGAAAGTTGTTTTTATTTGAATTTCAACCCTAAATAAACAAACAGGAGGATTTTCAACCATGGGCAGAAAACTCTTTGTGCTGTTTGCCGTGCTGGCGGCAGCGGTCGTGACAGCGGCTCCGACGATCAAGTCCGCTCAAAAGTATGAAAAGAACCGTCTTGAGCTTATCAAGCCGATGAAGAAGGGGCAGCTCCTGCTGCGTCCCACCTTCAATTCGTGCAGCTTCTATTACGGATGCGGCAAACTTGAGAACCCGGTGCTTGAATTCCGTAAGAAGGGCGGAGCGTGGCGCAGGGCTTTTGCTCCGGTGCATTACTTCGAGGACAAACACACCACTACCGGACTTGTGATGGACGAGTACCGCGGAAGCATCGTCAAGCTCGAGGAGAACACCGCATACGAAGTGCGCTTCATGGATGGAGACAAGCAACTTGTTTCCGGCTCATTCACCACCTGGAACAGTGTCGTTCCGGTCAAGCGCACCGTTTATCTTGATCCCGCCAAAGCTCCTTATACTATTACTGAGCAGGGCTCTCCCGAAGGCTGGATACGCTACACCGTCAAAAACGGAGCCGTTATCAAGGGCGTTCCGGAAAAGCCGGTATTCACCATCAAAGGGGCAAAATATATCCTGCTCGATGATATGACCATCAAGGGAGGAGACAACAGCCGCAACGTCATCGTCCTCGATAAAGCGGTCGGAGTGCGTATCCGCAACTGCGATATATCCGGCTGGGGAAGACACGGCAAGGCAAAGTTCGACTCTCCCAAACTTGCCGGTTCTGTTCAGTATAAGAACTCACGCGGAAAATACCGCACCATCAACTATGACGGAGCCATCGACATCACACAGGGAAACCGCGATATCGTGGTCGAAAGATGTTATATACATGACCCGACCTCCCGCGCCAACAGCTGGTATTACTGCCACCCCGCAGGACCTCAGGCGATTGTCTGCACCAAGCCCGACTACGGCACGGTCATCCGCTACAACGACTTCATCGGCAGCGATCTCCACCGCTGGAACGATGCGGTCGAGGGTCCGGGAAATTTCCACAGCAACGGAGGTATCAACCGTGATGCCGACGTGTACGGCAACTTCATGATCTTCGCCAATGACGACTGCATAGAGCTCGACGGAGCTCAGCAGAACGTCCGCTGCTTCTGGAACCGCTTCGAGTCAGCTCTCTGCGGCGTTTCCATTCAGGGCTGCATGACCAGTCCCATCTACGTCTTTGAAAACCTCTTTACCGGTATCCTCGGTGAGTATGGAGAGAAAAACGCCTCGATCAAGACCAGCGGCAAAAACGGAATCCATCCGATATCCTTCATCTTCAACAACACCTTTACCGGAGTGGGCAGCGGATTCCGTTTCCATAAGGAGTTGGTGAGTGACCTCAGGAACAACGTCTTTGTCGAAGGTCAGAATATTACGGTCAAAGGAATTAACAAGTACTCTGCGCTTTCTTCAAACTCCGTTGCCAACGGTGCAGTTGCTGTTGATGGTATCGACAAAGATGCTTCCCGTCTCGTCAACTATGAGCAGGGACTTTACCATCCGGTCAAGGTTCTTGCCGCCGAGAAGATCGACAACTTCTGCGATGCCCCCGGAGCTGTGCGCGGAGCATTGCAGACCAATGGCGATCTTGAGTTGCCTTACCGCCCCATCCCCGTCAAGCTCGACCGCACCCGCATTTCCGGAGTCAAGGTCACTGACGGTGCCGCTTCCCCTGCCGAAATCAAAATCACCGCAACTGTCGGCGGAAAGAATTTCAAATCAGCCTACACCATCGCAAAAAACAGCGTCTTTGACTGGATGGAAATAACTCCGGCAAAGGGAGTCCTCAAATCCGGTGACAAGATCACCTTTACCGTCAAGTTCATTCCCGAAAAGATGAAAGAGCGTCAGTTCTACCGCGGAGCATTCAGTCTGCGCCTTGCTGACGGATTTTCTCGCGTGGTGTCGGTCTATACTGAAACCGATTTCAAACAGCCCTTCAAACTTGTTGAAGAGGGAAATGATGCGGTCTATATCGACGCGTTCGCTCCGTCCAAAGTCACCCGCACCGATAAGAAGAAGCCCGCTCTCAGAGTCGTCAAAGACAAGATGGGAGTCGATGGAAAAGTCGCAGTCACCGATCAGCGCACCATCTGCGAATACACCGTAGAAGTTCCTGAGGATGGAAGATACTACTTCCTTATCCGCGGATACAATAACAAAGGCAAGAATCCGCGTATCAAGGTGAAAGTCAACAACACCAAAGAGGGAGTTTCCTCTCAGCAGGTGGTAACTGACCGTATGCGCTGGACCAACCTCTCTCCCAGATACTCCGTTGGAGTCAAAGTTCAGTACTACGATCTCAAGAAGGGCGAAACCAAAGTGACCATCCAGGGCGTCGGACACCCGCTTTACTACGACGGAATTGTCCTCGCCAAAGATCCTGAGGCTTTCGAGCCGCGCTGATTTTCAGCAAAAACACCGTACAAAGTGCAGTCCGTAAAAATGGGCTGCACTTTTTATTTGCAAATGTCAATAACGTGTGTTATATTATTTCAGAGTTCCAGAAATAGGGAAAATCAAAAAAAGGAGAGCCGAAAATGAAGAAAAATATCTCATTCCCGGGAATGAGAGTAAAGACGAGCTTTACTCTTATAGAACTTCTTGTTGTCATAGCCATCATAGCCATTCTTGCGGCGATTCTGATGCCGGCTCTGTCGAGTGCACGTGAGCGCGCCAAGTCGAGCCAATGTCTCAACAACCTCAAGCAGAGCGGTCTCGGAATCCTCTCATACGTTGATGACCACAAAGAGATTCTCATGTATTACGCCTATATCCAATGGACCATGATGCTCAACCGCGAAGCCTTCGTCGATTACCACTCAACTGCGGCTGCGACCTGGAAATCAGGAACCTATGTTCCCAACCGTAAATCGATGATGTGTCCGGGAATATTTCCTTATACTCCTCAGAAAAAGAATTTCCGTGTGACCAAAACCGATGGTGCCCTGAGTGATGTCATCGGACGCCATATCTCTACCTACGGTTTTACCTGTCAGGTGAGCGAGTTGCAGCGCGACCGGCCGATGACAAGCACGGAACACGTGAAGTGGCGTCAAAATTTCTATGCAAACAACGAAACAAAAGATGGGTACAGCTATCGTCCGCAGTTCATACGCAACCCCTCAGGATTTTTCCTCATGGGAGACAGCTTCTATACCACCACCAACAGCGCATGGTACTGGATCGCCTTTGGTGAAGCCAAGAATATTGCCTACGCTGCCCACAACAACCGGATGAATACGCTCTGGGCAGACGGACACGCTGAATCTCTCGGACAGGGAATGCTTACCAAAAAGCTCCATACTCCGCGCAAAGCGCTGCTTTCGACATTGGACCGCGTCGATTTCTGAGCAGCTTACGCTTGATTTTACACTCCGGAACGCTGTATGTTCCGGATTTTTTTTTGCCCGCAAAAAGCTGAAAGTTGTTGCAAAAAACGTTTTTTGTGCTATATTAGATATACAACATCAAAGAGTGACCACAGCTGGTCTGTCAACCGAGGTCAGGAACCCACGGTGAATTATTCCTTCGCGGAATTGATGTGGACTTGAAAGTCAAAAAAATCCTGAAAGGCGGCGCGTTCCGTGCGGAGCTCTTTGTGTTGTCATGTCGTAACAAAAAACACAGGAGCAAAAGCAAAATGAGAGAACAACCGGTCGTCATCCACATTCCCCACAGCTCACACTATATTCCGGAGTTTTTGCGTCCGGATATTCTGCTTGGCGATGAAGAGCTGAACCAGAATTTCTGTTCCTTTACTGATTGGAGGACGAAAGACCTCTTTTCTCACCGGGAGTTTCCCTGCCGTATCGTTTCCAATGTGAGCCGTATGGTGTGCGACATGGAGCGCTTCCGCAGCGACAGTTGCGAAGATATGGCTGCGCACGGCTACGGAGCTGTTTATACCAGAGATGCGTTTCTGCGTCCGCTGCGCCGCTATGACAGCATAAAGAGAGAGCTGATACTCCGGTTGTACTACGATCCGCACCACAGACAGCTTGAGGAGGCCGTCTCTGCGATGCTCAAAAAATACGGACGGTGTCTCATTGTCGATTGTCATTCGTTTTCCGGAGTTCCGCTGCCCTACGAGCCGGAGCAGGAGTTTTCACGTCCCTCATTCTGTATCGGCACAGTTGAAGGTCATACGTCAAAACATCTGATTTCCACGGCGGTGAAAACGCTTCAGCAAGACAGCGTTTCTGTTGCCTTGAACTACCCTTATTCGGGAAGTATGATACCGCTCAAACACTTTGGGGACTCCCGGGTGCAGACGCTTATGGTCGAGGTGAACCGAAGCTTGTATCAACAGCATGGAGCATTTACCTCAGTTCCGCGTTACCGGCACGTGAAAAACATTATAGGAAACTTACTCACAGCACTCTCCGCGGCATTTTGAGACCGAGCCTATCTGAAAAATATACCCAACCGCAAAACATTCCCGGAAGCCAACTTGTGCACGGGGAGGGGATTTGGTTCTTTTTTTGTTGCACAAAAAAAGCGGGCTCGTTTACACGAACCCGCGAATCCATCGCTTGTCACCATTTTTATTTGCCAATAAAAATGGCTTCCTCCTTCGCCAAGGCTGCGGAGGACAAGCCGGCACTTGGATTGCCCTCGCTTCGCTCACGCACATCGCTTCGCGACGTCAA